>JBATGO010000077.1:0-21813 GCA_049665845.1 Pseudomonadales bacterium
AAATTGCGAACCAGGATGTCTGATTCAGATGCCGGTACATTGATGCTGGTGCCACTTTGCGAATCGCTGCCCGTGTAGTAGTAAATTTCGTAGCTGTCGATTTCACTGGCCTGAAGCGCCGAGCCATCCTCGCGCGTTGTCGGTATCAGCCAGTCAAGCGCGACGTCCGCGGTGGTGGCCACTACTGTATCGATAACAACTGCAAGCTGTACCGGTGCGCTGTCGAGTCCTTCGTTGTCGGTGCACTGTGCCTGCAAATTGTGCGTGCCCTCGGCCAGTGCGGCCAGCGCGCCACCGCCGAAGCTGTAGGGTGCGCTGCTGTCGGCACCCAGCGACTGGCCATCCAGCGATAGTTCGCAACTGGCGATGCTGCCGTCGCTGTCGCTGGCTGCCAGTTCTACGCTGACGCTGGCGCCAGCGCCGAAAACCTGTCCGTTCGCAGGTGTTGCAAAAGAAACCACCGGTGCAATATTGGGTGCTGCAGTAACCGTAAACGATTGCGAGATGCTGACGCTTGCGTTGTCGTCATCGACGCAAACGCCCAGCAATTGGTGTTCGCCCACTGCAAGGTCGACAAATTGCGCATCGATCGCGTCGCCCGCAAATCCCCACTCGTAGGGCTCGAAGTTTTCCTGGCGGACTGAATTGCCGTCCAGGCTCAGGTTGCAATGTGCGATGCTGCCATCGCTGTCCTGCGCGCCTATGCGCACATAGACTTCTGCGCCTTCGATAAAGCTCTGTCCTGCCAACGGTGCAGCGAAGCTGGCTGTCGGCGGTACATTGACCGGTTCCGGTGGCGCGTTGACCACAATACCAAGCGAAGTAGTTGCCGCGAGGCCGCCATTGTCGGTGCAGGCGACCGCGATGTTGTGCGCGCCGGGCGCGAGGCTATTCAGTACGCCGCCGCTAAAAAAGTAGGGTGCAGTGCTGTCGCGACCTGTTGATGTACCGTCGATCGACAGGTCACAATAATTGATTGTGCCGTCGCTGTCCTGTGCATTGATGGTCACTGCGATAGCTGAACCCGCGTCGAATACGCTGCCGTTTAGAGGTGAAGTAATCGCTGCAGTGGGCGCGATATTGGCGGGGCCCGGATCCGGAGCAGGTGGCTGGTTGACCGAGAATTGCTGCTGCGCGCTGGCCGCAAGATCCAATGTATCGACGCAGGTGGCGGCGACCGTGTGGCTGCCGGCTGCGAGAACACCGAGGTTGGCGGTGTAGGGCGCGCTCTGGTCGCGCGTGACGAAGTTGCCGTCTACAGCGATGTCGCAGTGGCTAAGATTGTTTTCTGCATCGTTCACCGCAAGCGCTACCGCAACACTCTGGTCATGGGCGAATTGTGCGCCCGCCAGGGGGTTGCTGATACTGACCGAGGGTGCCGTATTGACTGGCTCGGGCTCGGGCTCGGGCTCGGGTTCCGGCTCGGGCTCAGGTTCCGGGTCGCCGGTTGCCGCGCCAGTGTCAAAAACTGAAGTCTGCACCGCAGCAAGGGTTTGTGCCTGCAGTTGCCCGCTGCTACCGGGCAGCTCGAGCGTGGCGGCTTCGTCCACCATCAGCAGGGCAAGGTCGGCGATAGGGGTGCTCGTACCAGGGACCAGCAGCTGGACCGGGTTTTGGGCAAGCGTGGCGGCAATATCGGTGAGCTCCGCCAGTTCGCCGACCATGGTGCCGTCGAGCCGTTGGTCAAAGATACCGTCGCCGAAGTCTCGCGCCAGGGCTGCAAGCACGGCATCGCCGCCCGGGCCTGGAGCAAGCTCATCATCGACTGCGACAACCAATGCGGCGAACACCTCGTTGGCAGTGCGCAGCGCGAGAATGTCCGCGGCTGCTGCGCTGCCGTCGAGCATAGGTGATGTCGTAAAAAGGTCGACGTTCGCATTCAGCACACCCAGGCCCAGGGTGTCCCTCGCCAGGCTGGAAGCGATTTCGACTGCCCGCATAAATTCCGTCATGTCTACCGTGGCGTCGCCGTTGCCCAGCAGGCCATTACGCAGCGCGCTGCTGCTCGAGCCGCCGAGGTCGGCAATCATACTTGCGTGCGCCAGCACGAACGTAGACAAAGGCGTTGCGAAAACCGGCGTCTCGTTAAGCAGCTGGTCGCTGGTTAGGATGGTGCGCAGCACCGAAATGGCCGGTGTGCCGCCGCTTATTTCGTTGCCGCCGGTATATTCGAGCAGAAACGGGCCGCTACCCGCATACTGCGCAGGAATCGACAGCTGCAGCGCAGCGCGCGCATCGGTTAAACCCAATGCGACCCGCTGGCCCTTGAGGTCGCTGTGCGCCGGGTCGAGCAGGTAGGCGACCACGCCGGCGTTTGCCAGCGGACCTTTAACAGCGCTTCCCTGCACTGCGTAAGGGCTGTCCGAGCTGCTCGATTCGAGGCCGCCGCAGCCTGCCAGCGCTAGCGCGAGCAGGGTGACCAGCAGATTTCGAACGGTTCCAAGATTTTTGGCGTAACGGTAAAGCAGGGCAGTAGAGACAGTGTGCATGCAATTCGACCTGACGGTAAGACGGGCTACCGTGCAAAAAGGGGGGCTACCAGTGCAGTCTAGGGATCGAATGTGATTAAAAAATGATCTGTCGCACGGTTTGTGAACGGCGCAGATAAGCGGGGCTGTAAATGCTTATTCGTTCACGCAAGCACTGTTAAGGGCGTTGCGCGGCGTCTCTTTGGAGCAGGTATAGCGGGCGGAATTGCAGCAGGCGGGATCGTGACAGATCGATTGCTTGCGCCCGCAGCGGGAGAGCGAACGGGAACAGAGCGCTGGCTGAGCAGGCGGAAAAGGCAGGCGGGAAGGGCAGCTGCGATCGGGCAAAAAAAAGAGCGCCGCGAAGGCGCTCTCTGGAAAGGTTAATTCAGACCTGGATCATAGCAACACCCTACGTCCACTCCTGCTACGACTCAAATGTAGCAGCTGCGGCTCTACCAACAAGGTAATTGTGCAGATTCAGATCCATTATGAAGAATATGTAACAAAAACCCGCGTATTCTGCAGCGCGAGCCAGCGCGCTAAAACCGATAGAAATATTGGGTATTGTTCCGCGCATACCCGCCAGCGCATGGCTTGCAGCGGTTGGCTGGGGTAACTTGGCCGCTTTCCGGTGCACGGTTTACCCGAACCAGTTCCACTTATGCTGCTTTTTCGTTACCTCGGTTCCAGTTCGATGATTGCGACCTTCGCAGTTACGCTGGTGCTTCTTTTAATTGTCACCAGTAGCCGACTGGCAAAGTACCTCGCCGACGCGAGCAGCGGCAGCCTTGCCGCGGACCTGGTGTTTCTCATCATCCTTTATCGCATCCCCGCATTTCTGCCGCTGATTATTCCGCTGGGTTTGTTTGTCGGTATTCTGCTCGCTTACGGGCGCCTGTACGTCGACAGCGAAATGACCGTAATCCATGCAACCGGCGTCAGCCCGAGCAAAATATTGCTGATCACCATGCTGCCGGCCCTGCTGATCAGCATGCTGGTCGCGGCGCTGACGCTGTGGGTAGCGCCTGCCAGCCTGGCCCGCTTTGGTGCGCTGCTGGAAACCTCGCGCAATACACATGGGCTGGCGTTGTTTCGCGAAGGCAAGTTCCAGACCGACCGCGCGGGCGACAGTGTGGTCTACGTGAAATCGTTGACGTCTAAAGAGCGTTTCGAAGAAGTCTTGCTGGTGGAGCAGCGCAGCGATGGCAATATTGTGCTGGTACACTCCGACAGCGGCCAGGTGCGGCGCGCTGACCACCCGGATGAACGCTTTGTTGAATTAAAGGACGGGCGCGTGTACGAGGGCAAAGTGGGCAATCGCGACTATCGCGTGACGCGCTTTGCCAGTTATACCGAGCGCATACAGCTGCAGCGCGAGCCCGAACAGGTCAACCTGATGATTGATGCGCTGCCTACAAGGGCGCTGCTTGGCTCCAGCGACCTGGCCCATATCGCGGCGCTGCACTGGCGCTTTTCCTTGCCCGCAACAGTAATCGTGGTTGCCATTCTCGCGGTGCCGCTCAGTCGCACCGACAGGCGCCGCGGCCGCTACACCAAGATGTTGCCAGCAATAGTAATCTACCTCGTCTATATCGTCTCGTTGAGCGGCGTGCGCAGCGTGGTGGAGACAGGGGAACTGCCGCCATTGATGTTGTGGTTGATGCACTTGTTCTTTCTCGGCATCGCTTTGCTATTGATTTACCGACGCGATATCCAGCGCCTGATTCTGCCCGGCAGTGCTGCGGCATGAGCAAGCTGGGAGCCTATATTGCGGGCACAGTGGGCGGAAGTATCCTGCTGGTGCTTTTGCTGGTGGTTGGTCTCGATGTGATTGCAGCGATCGTCGACGAACTTGGCGAACTGCGCGGCGAATATACGTTTACCGAGGCAGCATATTTCGTGATGCTGACGATTCCTGGCAGTATCGTTGAATATGTTCCGCTGGCATCCCTGATTGGCTGCCTTGTCGGCATGGGACTGCTGGCGAGCAACAGTGAGCTGATCGTGATGCGCGCCAGTGGATTATCGTTAGGTAGATTGGCCAGCTACAGCTTCCTGCCGGTGCTGGTGATTGTGACCGGATCGATGCTGATCAGCGAATTCGTCGCCCCCTCGACAGATAATTGGGCCAAAACCCACAAGGATTTGCGTCTCTGGGGCGAATCGCGCTCGCTGGTGTCCGGTAGAAGTGGCCTGTGGCACCGTGAAGGCGAAACATTTATGCACTTTAGCGTTGTGCAGCCAGGCGGTGTGCTTTATGGCGTGACCCTGTTTGAGTTTCGTGGCGCTGAAATGCGGCGTGCGATCGCGGCCAGGCGCGCCACCTACAGCGCAAGCGGATGGTTGCTGGAAGACGTGCGTGAGACGCAATTTGCAGCGGATCATTTGACGAATAGCAGTGCCAACACGCAGCTATGGCAGAGCGAACTGACGCCGCGTGCACTGAATTTTCTGGCCAATGAACCGGACGAGCTGGCACTGCGCAGCCTTGCTGATTACAGTCGCTACCTGTTGGCCCAGGGGCTGGACGCAATGCCGTTTCGGCTGGCATTCTGGCAGAAGAGCCTGCAGCCGCTGGCGGTTTTCAGCCTGGTGCTGATTGCGCTTTCCTTTGTGTTCGGGCCGTTGCGCTCGGCGACCATGGGATACCGCGTTTTCATCGGGATCGTAGTGGGCATTGCCTTTCAGTTTGCGCAGAACCTGCTTGGGCCTGCGAGCCTGATTTACGGTTTTCCACCGCTGCTGGCGGTGCTGGCGCCGATCGGCCTGTGTGCCGGGGGCGGGCTGGTTATGTTGGCCAGAAGTGGTTAGCCGGATTGCGCTCCGCGACCGATCACTGCGCACGAACCATGGCTATCCTCGAACCATGACGACGTGCGTGCGGCTCAGTTTATCGTGCCAGCACTGCGTGACGCCTGGCAGCAGCACAATCCAGTAGCCCATGCCTGCGCAGGCCAGCGACAGCAAGGCTGCAGGCAAACGCACAAACAGTTGCAGCAGGCCAGGCTTTTCGCCAGCGCTGTCCTGCAAACAGATTTTCCACGCGCGCATACCCAACGTCTGGCCCGTGGCGTGCCAGAAGTAAACGAAAAAACCGATATAGACGGTTGCCATTAGCGGGTAGAAAGGCCAACCGGGTTCTATGACTTCGATTTCGCGCAGTACATCGCCGGTTTGCGCGGCCGCTAGCGCCGCACTCGACACGCCGCCAGCCTGGAACAAAAGCAGCACGGTAAAATAAGCCCCGGCTACGCAGAACAGCACCGCTGCCAGCAGCAACAGGTCATAGATCATAGCGAACAGGCGGCGATACAGTGGTGCGTACAGCGGCTGCGCTGGCGTTGCGGAAGCGCGGTTTTGCGATGCCGCGATGGTGTTGGAATCTTGCCGGGTTGTTGACTTGGCGGGGTGCATGAAATGGGTGCTCGGCTTACCGGTTTGCTGTGTGCTTGCGCTCGCAATGCCGGATCCCTGCCGAGGCCGCCCGGCGGTGCAGGATATCGTACAATGCACTGCGCTGATGTTCTGCACTATTATACGCGCTGTCCGGATGCGGGCGGCCACAGTTTATTTCAGGGGCGGTTGTAAGGATGCGGATTTTGTTGATCGAAGACGACCAGAGTGTCGCCGAATTTATCGCCAAAGGGTTTGCTGCACGAAATGGTGCTGTTACCCATGCAGCGAACGGCACCGAGGGATTGAAATTCGCGCGCGAGCAGGGCTTTGATGTCATGATTGTCGACCGCATGCTGCCCGAAGTCGATGGTATCTCAATTATCGAGCAACTGCGTGAAGAGGAAAACTACACGCCAGCGCTGGTGCTGAGTGCACTGGGTAATGTTGACGACCGTGTCGCAGGTCTCACGGTTGGTGCCGATGATTACCTGCCCAAACCATTTGAATTCGACGAATTATTTATCCGCGTGCAGGCTTTGCTGCGGCGCGAACAGATGAACGTGCCGGTCACCAGCCTGTCGGTTGCCGACCTGGAAATCGATTTGTTGACGCATGAAGCAACACGCGCTGGCAAGAAGCTGTCGCTGCAGCCGCGCGAATTCCGCCTGCTGGAATTCCTGATGCGCCATGCCGGGCAGGTGGTCACGCGCACCATGTTGCTGGAAAACGTATGGGATTATCACTTCGATCCGCAGACCAATGTGATCGATGTGCACGTCAGCCGTTTGCGGCAAAAAATTGACAAGGGGTTCGATACACCGCTGTTGCGAACGGTGCGCGGTTCAGGCTACGTGCTCGAGACGCACTGAGGGCTAATAAAGCCGGCTGGCGTGTTTAACTCTTGCTTGGAACTCAGTTTTCGCTGAGGCTCAGCGACGACGTGTCCACCTCGATATTTTCCAGCACGCGCTTTTCATGCGCCTGCAACAGCTCGCTGCCCGCTTCGGCCAATGAGAGATCGGCGCTGATAACAGGTTCGGCTGCTGCAGCCCGCTCGCCGGTGCCGAGTGTCGCACCCAATTCAGCAATGCTCAGGTGGTCGGTATCAACGTTGAGCGGCGGCAGCGCTTCTGCGCGTTCGAGCAGGTTGCCGAGTTCTGCCAGGCTCAGGCCCGTGTCGAGTTCGATATGGTCGGGCAACGGGTAGCGCGGCCCCTTATCAGCAGCGGCTGTCGCGCCCTCGGCGAATGGATCGGCGATGGCAAATACGGCCGTGCCACCTGCAGCGGCAGTTTCATCTGCGATGGAAATGTGTGAGGTGTCGATGTCGACGGGTGGCGGGGCATTGCCATGTTCCGGACCCAGCCTGCTCCCTGCCGGTAACAGCGTGATGCCGCCGGTACCTGCAACGTCCGCCGTTTTTTCATCAGGCGTATCGCCCGGCGACCTGGCTGACTGGTGCAATACCAGCTGGATTTTTGCGCCGGCGCGGGCCAGTGCTTGCTGGTACTGGTTCGCGGTCTTGCGATCGAGATCTTTTTTGATTGAAATCGGCTGGCCGGAAAACATGCGCACCAGCTCTGCCTCGCCAAGCTTGAACAGGCTGCGCAGGTTTTCCTTTACTTCGCTGACATCGGTGCCATTGATCGCTTCGCCCTGGAACAGGATGTCGAAGCGGCGCTCTGGAGGTTGCTGGCTCATACGCTTTCGCTCGGTAGGATCGCGAGCAGGCTGCACTGCCAAGGCAGCGATCCGGCTCTGTTCAGTAAATTATAGCGATTAGGCGCCACTCGACGCCGAAAATCCCCTGCCTTGCGTTAGAATTCGCTGCTGAAATTTTGCACGTTCGCAAGCAAAATGTGCGCTGTGCCCATGCTCGCTTTTGCAGTAGAGTGAAATATGTTCATTGAAACCCGGATCAGGGAAAAATTGACAGCGGAATTCTGCCCCCAGCACCTGGCGGTGGAAAATGAAAGCCACCTGCACGCAGTGCCGGCTGACGCCGAAACCCATTTCAAGGTAGTGGTCGTTGCCGGCCGGTTCGAGGGCCTGCGACCCGTAGCGCGTCACCAGTTGGTGTATGCCGCCCTGGCCGAGCAACTGGCAGGTCCGGTGCACGCGCTGGCGTTGCACACTTACACGCCCGACGAATGGGCCGCGCGTGGCGATGCGCCGCAATCGCCCGAATGCCTGGGTGGCAGTGCACGCGAGAAAACGCCCGTTGGGTGACAGCAACTGTGTACAGCAGGGGCGGGCAATGAGCGCAGATAACCAGGCTATCGTGGTCGCGGCACTATACAAGTTTGTCGCGCTTGCGGACTTTCGCGAATTACGCGAGCCGTTGCTCGATGTGTGTATCGCCGCCGGCGTGAAGGGTACGTTGCTGCTGGCGCACGAAGGTATCAATGGCACCATTGCCGGCCCACGTAGCGGCATCGATACGGTGTTGGACTGTTTGCGCGACGACACGCGTCTGGCAGATATCGATGTAAAGGAATCACTGGATCGCGGAGCGCCTTTTTACCGCATGAAAGTGAAGCTGAAAAAAGAAATTGTCACCATGGGCGTACCCGATATCGACCCTCGCCGCAGCGTTGGCCATTACGTAGAGCCCGCAAACTGGAACGCGCTCATTAGCGACCCCGCAGTCACCGTGATTGACACACGCAACGATTACGAAGCGGAAATCGGCGGCTTCGTCGGCGCGATCAATCCCGACACCAAAAGCTTCAGGGAATTTCCTGCCTATGCCGCGCGCGAACTTGACCCTGGTCAACATAAAAAAGTAGCGATGTATTGTACCGGCGGTATCCGCTGCGAAAAATCCACAGCGTATTTGCTGCAACAGGGGTTTGACGAGGTCTACCACCTCAAGGGCGGTATACTCAAATATCTTGAAGAGGTGTCGCCGGAACAGAGCCTGTGGCGCGGAGAGTGTTTTGTTTTCGATAACCGCGTAACAGTGGATCATGATTTGAAACCTGGCAGCTATGATCAATGCCACGGTTGCCGGCGGCCCATAACCGGGATACAAAAAAACAGCCCCTATTACCAGCGAGGTGTATGCTGCCCGTTGTGTTACGACGCGCTGAGCGATATGCAGAAAGCGCGCTTTGCCGAACGCCAGCGCCAGGTCGATCTCGCGCGCGCACGCGGGGAGCTGCACATCGGTGCTCGACCACCGGCCCGGCAATGTCAGAAGCCAGGGGAAAAGTGAAATACTGCGATTTAACGAAAGATTCGCGCTGGCGCGTGCAGGTTTGGCGCGCCGGTTGGCACTGGGGCCGGTTATGAGCGGCGTGCAGAATCTGCAGGCGGGTGCTGATAACTGGCGTGCGAAATACCAGGCGCTGGTTGCAGAAAACGAACAGCGCGAAGCGCAATTTCGCAAAAAGAGTATGCATTACGCTGCGTTGCCGCGACTGCTGAGCAGTTGGGTCAGCGATAGTGATGCTGCGCTAAGCGGTGCGTTGGAGCGATTGCTGGAAATACTAAGGCAGCCGGTCTTGCCGGATAGCCTGCCGGTGCAGATGGACGCGCTGGAGCAAAAACTGCGTGTGCTGCAGGCGGAACGCAAACAGCGCGCAGACAGTCTTGTTGCCGCGCTGTCCGATATGGCGGCTACCCTCAAACGCGCCAATCGTGATGCAACGCAGCGCAAGGCATTGGCGAACGTACAGCGCAGTTTGCACATGCAGGCGTCACCGGGCAGCGCGGAATTCGAGCGCAGGGTGCTAGATTGCATCAGTCAACTTCACGCTGCGCAACAGGCTTTCTTTACCAGTCTCGATGTCGGGCAGGCGCACAGTGGTGGATTATTGTCGCGGCTGTTTGGCGCAGCGCGCGCCGCAGCGGGAACGGGCGATCCAGTACCGACACGCGGTGCGGCAGCACAATACTCTGCGCCAGCAGGCAGCACGGAAAATATTGCAACTGCACTGCATACTGATACCGCCGATGGTGCAATCAGCGACGAAGTCGCTGCGATCCTGCTCGGACTGCTCGCAAGGCTGGATGTTCCCGCCGATAAGCGCCCGGTTTTGCAAAAGCTGTACCGCGACTTGCAAAGCGGGTTGGCACTCGAGGAACTGGTCGAGGTGCTGGACAACACCGTGGAAGTTATTGTCGCGGCGCTGGGCCGCGACCAAAGCGAATTCGAAAATTTTCTCAATTCGCTCGAGAGCAAACTGGCCTTTTTCGACAGCTTTGTTCGCGACCTCAATCGCGAGCTGGGCGAACTGGTCAGTGGCAGTGAGCAGCTCGACAGCGGTGTAGGCGAACAGCTTGGCGCGATTCGCAGCGCCTTCAGCGATGCGCAAAGCGATTTATCTGCTGCTGCAACTGCTGGTAGCCTGCAGCAACTGCAGCAACGTGTATTCGCCAATCTCGATGCGGTAGCCGGCCTGTTGACCGGGTTCAGCGCCGGGCAGATGCATTACGTAGCGGCACTTGAAACGCGTCTCGCCGACTTGCAGGCCGAGGTTGCTGCATTACACGGCGAGGCAGAGCGAGCGCGCCAGCGTATCGTCGAGCAGCGCGACAAGCTGCTGCGTGACGCGCTGACCGGTGTTGCCAATCGGGAAGCCTATGAAATACGCCTGGCAGATGAATACAAGCGCTGGAAGCGATACCAGCGCCCGCTGTCAATGGTGGTCGCCGATATCGACCTGTTCAAGCAGGTTAACGATAATTACGGCCATGCAGCGGGCGACAAGGTGCTGAAAATCGTTGCGAAGATTATGTCGCAGCAGCTGCGTGAAAGCGATTTTGTTGCCCGCTATGGTGGTGAGGAGTTTGTGTTTTTGCTGCCGGAGACCAACCTTGCGGCGGCCGCGCTGGCGGTGGAAAAAGTCCGCGCGGCGATTGCGCGCAGTCCGTTCAATTTCAGGCAACAGCCGGTACCGATCAGCAGCAGTTTCGGTGTTGCAGAATTCGCCGGCAAAGATACCCCGGAGTTGGTCTTTGAGCGCGCCGACAAGGCCCTGTACCGGGCCAAGCACGCAGGGCGCAACCGCTTCGAGTGCGAGCCGGAATGAGCGACAATCGCACAGCTTTTTGTTGTGGCTGCGTGATACCATCGCGCGCGCGTTTTTTGCAGACAGGCCTGCGGCAATACCGCTA
This sequence comes from Pseudomonadales bacterium, assembly GCA_049665845.1. GTDB lineage: Bacteria > Pseudomonadota > Gammaproteobacteria > Pseudomonadales > UBA7434 > UBA7434. The sequence continues at coordinate 10,989 of JBATGO010000077.1, forward strand.
CCCGCGTCGCTTTCGACGGTTGTTAATCGCTTGTTGCAGTAAGTAATATGACAAGCGAATGTAAGACAGGCTAGACAACAACGCTTTCAAAACCCGAGGAGGTAAGTATGAGTATTTTTGATTTCGTTACCAAGGCCGGCAGCAAGCTCGGCGGCAAAATATTCGATATCGTAAATGACGAAAAAGATATGACCGAGGTCAAGCAAATTGACCCGGTAGAGCTCGCCAACGCGCGTGCCAAAAGCATTCAGGAGAATATCGAGGAATCCGGCGTGGTGGTGCAGAACCTGCAAGTGTCGGTGGCAGGTGATCGCGCTACGCTGAATGGCCGTGTCAGCACGCAGGGATGTGCAGAAAAGCTTACGTTGATTGCCGGCAACCAGTTTGGCGTCGGCAGCGTGGACTGCCAGCTCGAAGTGGCCAGCCCCGAACCCGAGGCGCAGTTTTATACGGTCAGGTCGGGCGATACGCTGGGCAAAATTGCGAAAAACTTCTACGGCGACGCATCCAAGTACCCGCTCATTTTCGAAGCCAACCAGCCGATGCTGGCAGATCCTGACAAGATTTACGTAGGCCAGAACCTGCGTATTCCCGCAGCCTGATGTTCCCGATTGTTAACGCGGGAGCCCACTGCCCGCGTTAACAATACGCTGTTTGCGGCCCGCGAATATTAGCCGAGAGCCGGCAATCGGCCGCAGGCGTATTGCTGGCGTGTTTCCAAACTGGCCAGCCGATCCCAGATAGCGTTATTTTGCGCTTCGCCTACATTGGCGAAGGCGCTGCCGCTGCCGCGCAGTTCGTGTAACCAGCGCAGGCTGCGAAATGCATCGAACCAGTTATGCAGTTGGCGGCGATATTGCGCCGGGTTTTTTGCCTGCGTATCACAATGTGTGAGTGCGCGCGCAAAGCCGGATTTTTCCAGAGCCGCCAGCATCGTGGCGGCAACGCGTTCCCATGCAATCTGCTCTTCTCGCAGTAACGCAAGCTGCGTGCGCAAGGTGCCCTGTTCCAGTAGCTCCAGCAGCAGTTTTCCCCAATCGCCCGCTGCAGCCCGTCGATCCCGATCGCTACGCTGTGCGGCCAGCGCATCGAATGCCGCCAGCAATGCGCGCAGGCAAACAAACAAAACAGGATGATAAAAAATTGCGGCATCGGGATCGCAGGCATCGGCCAGCATGGCTACACTCGCGCCGGTGCCAAACGGTGTACGTGTGGAGCGGCGCGCGCGCAGCGCAATTGCCGGGTTTGCCAGCGATATTATGTCCCCCGTTTTACGCAGCTTGTTCAACAGGTAAAAATCTTCTCCGGCGCTGCGCGGCGGGTATCCGCGCACAGCGGCGTAATGCCAGGCGTTGACGCAAAGGGTGCTGCCAATAGTGTGATAGGCGTAGGGCGAGCCGGCGAATTCGAGGCCGCGAACGTAGGCGCGGATTTTATTCTCGTAGAGGCGCGTAGATTGTACGGTCTGCACATCTACGTTGCTGTCGGCATGGTGATAAAACGGGAACACGCAGGCTGCGGCATCAGGCAACCGTTGCACCGTGTCAAAGTAGCCGGCTGGCAGCTCGGCATCCGCGTCGGTGGCGCAGAGCCACGGGCTGGCGATTTGCTTGCGCGCGTGCAGTGCCAGCGCGATATCGGCGGCAATCTTTCGCGCCATTCCCACGCCCTGATGACGCGGGATCTGCCGCCCTTCGCCGCTCCTGTCGACCAGTAAAATGTCTCCACGCTGCGCGAATCGATACAAAGCCAGGTTGTCGCTGCTGGCAAGCAGTTTGCTCCGTGAGGTAATCATTCGCATTAGCGCGCGATTGTTCGCATTGTCTACGCTGCCCTTGGGCCGGTTTACTACCAGGATAAGCAGCGTTGCGGCGTGGAAGGTCGGCAGTACCGTTTCGATAAACCCCGGCCTTTCATCGAAGGCCGGAACGCCAATACTGAATTCATAGTTTCTATCCTGCGAAATACAATCCTGCGACATACAGACCAGCGCCTGCGATGCCTCTTTGCAGGCATAACTTTCAAGATATTTGCCGATGACCTTGTCTTGTTTCACGCGTGGCGCCCGGTAGTAGATATTACGCGGCTAGTGCAAGGCAGCGCGCGCGGGTATATCGGCAGCAATCGCGGCTTCGATATCCAGCAGTTCGTCAACGCGGGCATTGACCTCGGCTGCGCCGAAATAGCGCCTCGCCAGGGATTCAAACAGTTCGAGATGGCGTGCTTCCGAGCGAGCGATCGCGCGGTAGAAATTCTGCAGGCCACCCGTGGGTAGCGCCCTGGCTAGCAGTGCGAAGCGCTCAGCGCCGCGTGCCTCGATAATGCCTGCGGTGAGCAGGCGGTCCAGGAAATACACATCGCGGCCCTGGCGAATGGTATCGCGCAGGCGCAAAATATAGGCATCTTTCCTGTCAACTGCCAACTGTGTGCCGCGGCGATGCAGCCAGCGTGTGACGTCGCGAAAATGCGACAATTCCTCCACCGCAAGCTCCGACATGGCTTCGACCAGTTCGGCCTTATCCGGGTAGTGCGAAATCATCGACAGGGCCATGCCGGCGGCTTTTTTTTCTGCAGCGGCATGGTCCTGCATAAATGTGTTGAAGTCAGCCAGTACCGTTGCGGTCCACGTGGAGCCGGTCTGGTAGCGCAGTTCATGCGTGTGCACCTTGTGGCGTGTCACAGTTGGGCTGTTTAACTGCGATGGTCTGTCGAAGCCGGTATGAGCGCTGTCGATGCTGATACCGCTGCTGATATTTTGTTGTGGTTCTGCGAGCGAAGGATCATCTGTCATGGGACATTTTGCTTTGGGGGGAGTGAAAACGAAAAATATATGTGCACACTTGCCGCGCAATAGACGTTGCTGTGGCCGCGGCAACGCGTCATTATAATGGCAAGCGGAGCCAGTAAGTGTTCAATATTTGCCACGTGAACCCGTTTTGGCGAGCGCGCTGCTGTTACCCGCATCAACTTCGCGGCCATTCATCGCAACTGCCTTGCGCTAATGACTGTCGCAGGCATCTATCCAGCCATCGTTCAAATCATAGCAAGGACCAGAATATGCTCATCAAGCCACGCGTTCGCGGATTCATGTGTGTCACCACGCACCCGGCGGGCTGCCGCGCCAATGTGCAGAAGCAAATCGATTACGTTGAATCGCAGGCTGCGGTCGATATGCCAAAACGCGTGCTCGTGATCGGCGCCTCCACGGGTTACGGGCTGGCCTCGCGTATCACCGCTGCATTTGCCGGCGGCGCCAGTACCATCGGCCTGTTTTTTGAAAAGCCTGGTAATGAAAAAAAGCCGGGCACCGCTGGCTGGTACAACTCCGCGGCTTTTCATGAATTTGCGGCGCAGCGTGGTCTTTACGCTAAAAGCATTAATGGCGATGCGTTTTCGCACGCGGTCAAGCGTCGTGCTATCGAGTTGATCAAGCAGGACCTGGGCAAAGTCGACCTTGTCGTGTATAGCCTTGCGTCACCGCGGCGCCAACATCCCGATACCGGTGTGGTGTACAGCTCGACATTAAAACCGGTCGGCAAGGCAATCACCCAGCGCGGTATCAATACCGACAAAGCGCAGCTGCAGGAAGTCACGCTTGCAGCTGCAACGCAGGAAGAGATAGACAATACCGTTGCGGTGATGGGTGGCGAAGACTGGCAGATGTGGATCGAAGCGCTGGACCGGGCCGGCGTACTGGCCGATGGCGCTAAAACCACAGCCTATACCTACCTCGGTGAAAAGCTGACCTGGGATATTTACTGGCACGGCACGATCGGACAGGCCAAACAGGACCTCGACAAACGCGTTATCGATATTCGCAAACTACTCGCGGCTCACGGTGGCGACGCGCGCGTGTCGGTATTGCAAGGTGTAGTTACTCAGGCGAGTTCAGCGATTCCGATTATGCCGCTTTACCTTTCGTTACTGTTCAAAATCGCGCGCGAACGCGGTGAACTGGAAGGTTGCATTGAGCAAATCTACGCCCTGTTCGCCGAGGGCCTCTACAGCAAAAGTCCGCGCACGGATAAAACAGGACGATTGCGTGTAGACGACAAGGAGATGAACCCGCAAGTGCAGGGCGCAATCGAACAGCTGTGGGACAAGGTCAGCGACGAAAATCTTTACCAGGTGACCGATTTTGCGTTCTACCAACGCGAGTTTTTGCGTTTGTTTGGCTTTGAGATCGATGGAATCGATTATGCTGCCGAGGTCGAACCGCTGGTAAATATAGAAAATTGTGAGAGTGTCGAGGCTTGAGCGCACCCGCTCAGTGTGTACAGCTGGGCGAAGGCCTGCGCCGCCTGACTGCACCCAATCCCGGCTTGATGACGGGCGAAGGCACTAACACTTTCATCGTGGGGTACGAGGAACTGGTAATCGTCGACCCCGGCCCGGCTATTGATTCACATATCAATGCGCTCGCAGAATTGGTCGGCGATAAACTTGCGGCTATTGTGGTTACCCACACGCACGCGGATCATTCGCCGGCTGCCTTCGAACTGGCGCGGCGAACTGGCGCACCGCAATACGGCGCACTGTCGTGTCACAAACACTTCCAGGACCACAGTTTCCGCCCCGACCACCTGCTGGTACACGATGGTCGACTGCCGCATGGTGACTCGCCGCTGCGCTCGATTCATACGCCGGGCCACGTCGATAATCATTTCTGCTTGCTGCAGGAAGCGTCGGGTATTGTGCTGGCAGGCGACCATATGATGCAGGGCTCGACCGTTGTGATTGTGCCGCCACAGGGCGATATGGCTGAATATATCGTGTCGCTGCAGCGCTTGCTCGAATACCAACCCCGCGCGATAGCGCCGGCGCACGGTGAGATGATCGAGGATCCCGCGGCGGAGGTCGCGGCCTTGATCGCGCATCGGCTCGCGCGCGAAAGCAGGATTTATGCGGTTTGCGCAGCGGCGGTAGAGGCGACTACCGACGATTTGCTGCCGCGCGCCTACGACGATGTCGATCCTTCGCTGCACCGGATTGCGCGCTACTCACTGCTTGCGCACCTGTTCAAGCTCGAAAAGGAGCAACGGGTAGCACGGTTAAACAGGGGGGCTGGTGGCGATGATCGCCAACTCGACAGCAGTGAAGCACCATGGCGTTGGCGTGCGACCTGAATACCAGTGAGCTGTCCTGTTTGCCTGTTTGCCTGTTTGCCTGTGTGCATGGCCTGGCGAAGCTGGAGACTGACAACCGATCGAATGCCAGGAGCGGTGCAACAACGTGCAATAGTTGCAGCTTCATGCAAATGTAGTACGCTGTGCGCATGGCCAGATCCAAATTTCTACCCGGGCGCTGTGCACAGGCGCTAACCGCTACCATGCGGCCCGATCTTTTCAGGGCACTGTGCGATCCCGTGCGTATTTCCATGGTTGCGACGCTGGCGTCGCGCAATGCGCCGGCGACGGTTTCAGAGCTTGCCGACTGCTGTGGGATCGATTTTTCCGGCGTCTCCCGTCACCTTAAAATCCTGAAGGATGCGGGCGTTTTGTCGGCTACGCGTGACGGGCGCAAGGTGCTGTACGCGCTCGATGCGATTGTGCTGGCGACGTCGCTGCGCGCCATCGCGGAAGCGCTGGAGCTTTGCCAGCAGCAAGCAGGCTAGCGCTTGCGTGGTATATTTGCATAAATGTGCAAATATGCATATAATAGCCAAAAGCGGGGTGAGCCATGAAACGAATGCACATTCATATCAATGCGGAAGCCGCGAACTTCGCTGCAACCCGGTCTTTTTACGCCACGCTGTTTAATTGTGCACCCACTAAATCGCGCACCAACTATGCCAAATGGATGCTGGATGATCCACACGTGAATTTTGTTATCGAGGTGATTGAAGTGGCGGGCGATGTTCCCGGCATTCACCATGTCGGCATACAGGTTGATGACAGCAATGAATTGCAGGCAATAAGGGATGCGTTAAGGCAAGCCGAAGCGCCACTGCTCGAGATCGGCGAGACGGTCTGCTGTTTTTCGAAATCGGAAAAAAACTGGACCATGGATCCAGCAGGTGTGCGCTGGGAAACCTTCCGTTCCTTCGGCGATACCGGGCAGTATGGTGAAAAGACCCTCGAAGAGCTGGCCAACTATTCGAAACCGTCAGTCTAGCGCATGGATCGTTTGCGACATTTACATACAATGCATTGCGCTTGACTATAGCCCTGCCGGGAGTCCCCGCTAATGACTGAGGTTTGGCACTTGTATGTGCTGCGCTGCGCGGATGGGCGTTTCTACACCGGTATTTCAACTGACCCTGTGCGGCGTATCGCAGAGCATCAGGCAGGCGGTACGCGCGGCGCCAAGGCCTTGCGCGGCAAGGGTCCGTTCAGGCTGGCTTTTTCCCAGATCATCGGCTCGCGTAGCGACGCGCAGCGTGCCGAGTTTCGTTTCAAGCAGCTCAGCCGGTTGCAAAAGCAGGCAGTTATCGCAGATGCCGAATTCTGCTGGCGCGAGTAAACATGGAAATCCGTGCTCCGGCAGGCAATCTGCCGTTGCCACCCGGCCAATACGATGCCACAACGCCATCAGGCCGGCGGGCAGAGTTCAATTTCCAGCGCTGCACGGTCCAGCACACGCGAAGACGATACGTGTTTGGTATTGCTGTTGGCAATCATGAAAATGCCAGGCAGCGCCAGCAGTTCGGCGCCTTCCGGATGCGCGAGTTTGTCCCGCAGCGCCAGCAGTTCGCGGTACAAAAAGTTGGTGTCGATCTCGAGCGCAAAAAAGACCAGGTCGGCGACCGGCAAGTTGCCCGGGCCGACGCTGCTGTCGGCGTTTGTGCCAAGCATTTCGCACTGCCATGCTTCCTTTTCCAGCGCGGTGCGCAGGGCCTGTCCGGTCGCTTCGCTTGCGGTGTCGCTATCGAAGCCTGCCAGTACCGCCTTGCCGCGGCGCGCCACCGGGTTGTGCTGGCGCACGGGAATGGTCAGGCGCTTGCGGTTGGTGTAATCAAAGCGTGCGGCCATTTCGCAGGCAAGTACGTAGTTTTCCCGTTCGCAGAACATGAACAGCGCCGGCAGTTCACCGGTGTTAGGTGCACCCAGCGAAGCTCGAAGTTGCTGCCAGCCACGTGCAAACATGGTTGCAGAGCCAGCGTCCAGCATCGCGCAAAGGAAGTCAGGGCGATGGTGCTCACAAAGTTTTTCCAGCCGCGTTTCAGTTGGCGAATAGCCCAGTGTCTGGCAGTGTGTTTCCAGCCCCTCGGCAAAATCGTTAGACGCGTCGTCCAGCAGCGCAACCAGTGCCAGCGCACCGGGCTCGGTTTCACTGGCCAACAGGCTGCGCGTAAGGTCGGCATGCGTCGGCGGTGTCAGTGTAAAGCCCAGCTCCTGCTGGCTCTCCGCGGGAATCAGCTCACCGATACGTGGCTGCACAGGTTTCACCGGCAGTGTTACGGTAAATGTTGTACCGACGCCGCGCGCACTGCTAACGTCGAGTGAGCCATGCATTAATTCAATAAACTGTTTGCAAATAGCCAGCCCCAGACCGGTGCCGCCGTATTTTTTCGAGGTTGCCGCGTCAGCCTGCACAAAGGCCTGGAAAATGTTGTCGAGTACGGTCTCCGACATGCCTATACCGGTGTCGCGGACGTGGTAGACAAGCTGGTTCTTCCCGGCGTTATAGCTGGCCATGATGGAAATTTTTCCATCGTGAGTAAATTTGCAGGCGTTACTTATCAGATTAATGAATATCTGGCGAAACTTCACTGCATCGCTGTAGAGCGGCGGGATGTCATCAGCGGCCTGCACCAGCATCTGGCTGTTATTTTTTCGTGCCAGTGGCAGCATGGTTGTGGCCAGGTTGCGAATAATCGCAACGCTGTCGAAAGTTTCGTTGAGCACCGTCATATTGCCGGACTCGACTTTGGCAAGATCGAGCACATCGTTGATCAGTTGTAACAGGTGCCTGCCAGAGCTGAGGATATGTTGCAGGTCTTCAATCGCCTGTTTTTCGTCTAGCTGTTTTTCTTCGTTGTAGACCTCGATAATCATTTCACTGTAGCCGATGATGGCATTCAGCGGCGTGCGCAACTCGTGGCTCATATTGGCGAGGAAATTGGTCTTGGCGCGGTTAGCCTGGTCGGCTTTCTCTTTGGATTGCTGTACTTGTGCCATCGCATTGCGAAGTTTGTCGGCCATCTCGTTGAAGGCGAGGGTCAGGTCGCCGATTTCGTCATCGCCGCTCACCGGGATGTGGTAGTCGAGGTCACCGCGACCAATCCGGACTGTCCCTACGTTGAGGTTCTTGAGTGCAGTCGTGGTATAGCGAATCAGCAGGTAACCCAGGCCAACCGTCAACGCGATGGTGAACAGGTAAATACCAAGCGTTACGCGGTCGTTGAAGCGAGAGACTTTGTGCAATTGCGCCGTAAGTTGCTCAGCGGCCTGGATTTCCATCGTTTCAAAGGTGCCAAGTAGTGCCAGTGTGTTGTCGAAGCTGCGTTCGATACTGGACTCCAGTGGAGTCTGGTCGCTGTTGTATCCTGTGTAGAATTGCTTCCATAGCATGTCGAGTTCGGCATAACTGGTCGAAAGCTGTTTGTAGGCATCGATCGATTCGAGGTAAGCGTATTCGCCCAGTTGATTCACTTTACCTGCAAGATTGCGAAGGCCGGCCAGCGCGCTGCTGATTTCCTGGTTGCTGAGCGTCTCTTCACCGCCGCGCTTGAGTGCGTCCAAGACCAGGATTTCCTTTTGCTGGTTCTGCATTAACTGGCGCGTAGTGACCGAAGCAAGCTGTCCCTGCACGGCTTTTTGCAGGTTGTCGAGCCTGAGATTGCGATTCTGGCTGCTGATCTGGTAGGTGATATTGGTCAGCGTGAACAGCGCCACGATCGCGGTGATTGAAATCGAGAGTCGCAGCCGCAACGAGAAGCGCGGCAGTTTGAAGAGGCGCTCGCTCATTGTTTGCGCGCCAACTGTGCCTCGATTTTTTCTATCAGCAGCGGAAAGTCGATGGGTTTGGTGGTGTAGTCATTGCAGCCCGCATCGAGCGCCTTTTTCTTGTCATCGCTCATCGCGTGTGCGGTGAGGGCGATAATCGGCAGCGTGGCGGTGGCGGTGTCCGCGCGCAGCGCGGTGCTGGTCGACCAGCCGTCCAGTACCGGCAGGTCCATATCGAGCAGCACGATATCGGGTGGCTGGTCGGCAATGAAGGCCAGCGCCTGCTGGCCGTCACCCACACTGAATACACGGTATCCCTTGCGCTCCAGGCGGCGCGTGAGCATGTCGCGGTTCAGTTAGTTGTCTTCGACAATCAATACCGTGTTCATGCTCGCGCTCCCTTGCCTTCGGTCTTGTCTCCGACTTTGCCAGTGTCCGCAGGCTCTGCCAGCGCGATAACTTGGCAGACATGTACATTCTTGCTGACGCCCTTCGGTTGCAGGTCTAGTTCCCGGCCGATTTGCAGCGGCAATCGCAGGCCCTGGAGTGTCAACCCTGCGACGAGAATTTCGCCGGGACGGGTCTGGTCTTCGATACGCGAGGTCAGGTTTACCGCATGGCCCACTACACCGTACTTGGCGCGCTTGCTGGACCCGATATTGCCGGCAACGACTTCTCCGGTGTTTACGCCAATACCCATTTCGATGGGCTGCAGGCCCTGTTCGCGCAGGCGCCCGTTGACCTCCGGCATGGCCGCCTGCATAGCCAGCGCGCAGCGAATTGCATTTTCGCGATCCTTTGCACCGGTTACCGGCGCGCCAAACAGGGCAAGTATCGCATCGCCGATAAACTCGTCGACGATGCCGCCGTGGGCCATGATGATTTCTGCCATCGAGCCGAGGTAAGTGTTCAGCATTTTCACCACGCTCTGGGGTGATAGTTGTTCGCTGATAGTGGTGAAGCGGCGAATATCGGCCATCAGGATGGTTACTGTTTGCAGTTGGCCACCCATATCCAGGCCGTCGGGCCGATCGAGCAGGTTGCTGACGATTTCGCTGGAGAGGTAACGGCCGAACGTGTTTTTGATAAAACGATGGCTTTTTTCCAGCTCCCGTGTGAGGCGGCGCTCGGTGTCGACCCAGCGTTTGCGGTTCAATCCTGCGGCGAGCCTGGCTTGCAGCAAAACCCGGTTAAATGGTTTTTGCAGGTAGTCGTCGGCGCCGGCCTCGATGCAGTGAATCACTTCGGCCTGGTCGGCAAGGCCCGAAATCACGATGACCGGGATGGCGCGCCACAGCGGCGAGGCCTTGAGCCTGGCCAGTACCTCGTGACCGCTGACTTCCGGCATTACCAGGTCGAGCAGGATCAGGTCGATATCCTTTTTTTTCAGCGCTGCGAATGCCTGCTCCGCAGAGTCGCAGGCAACGGCGTCCAGGCCGAGTTGTTCAATATAGCGCGAGAGCAGGTCGCGGTTGGCCGCTTCGTCGTCGAGAATCAGTATGCGGCCTTCATACTTGACGTCGTTTTCTGTCGCCGTCGGCGCTTCGGTATCGGCCGCAGCGATTTTTTTATGACGCCCGTTTTCGAGCAGGCCTAGGCTTTTGTTCGACCAGAGGATGATCTTGTCGAGCAGGTTGGACAGTGAGGCGGTCGGTGATTCGACGGTGTCACGGATCAGTTCGGCGTAACCGCGTGAGATACCGATGACGTTGCGCAGGTCGTGGCGCAGCGCGGGGTCTTCGACGCTGTCCAGCGCAATGCCGCGCAGGTGCAGCTCATCGTATTTGTTGACATTTTGCTCCAGCGCGGCAAAAAGTTTCTCCAGGTCGCCGCGCAGGGTGTCGCTGAGCTTGCTCCTGACCAGCATCTGCCCAACCTTGATTTGCAGGCTTTGCAGCCTGGCCAGCTCGCGCATTGGCAGCGGGTCTGTCATGCAG
>JBATGO010000078.1:0-4690 GCA_049665845.1 Pseudomonadales bacterium
GTACCACCAAACTCCTCTGCCGCCACGCGCGTCAACGCCGCCGTCAGCGTCGTCTTGCCATGGTCAACGTGTCCAATCGTTCCCACGTTTACGTGGGGCTTGGTGCGTTCAAATTTTGCTTTTGCCACTTTTCTACCCTCAATGTTTGCAAAGTTAAAACTTAATAGAACTTGTTTAGCTAGCCTTTGTTTTTGTTGATTACTTCCTCGGCAACGTTTTTCGGTGCCTCGGCGTACTTCAAAAATTCCATGGTGAACGTCGCCCTGCCCTGTGTGGCTGAACGCAGATCAGTTGCGTAACCAAACATTTCCGCCAGCGGCACCTCGGCGTCGATAACCTTGCCGGACGCATTCTCATCCATACCCGCGATTATTCCGCGACGCCGGTTCAGGTCACCAACCACATCACCCATGTTTTCCTCTGGCGTAACCACTTCCACCTTCATGATCGGCTCAAGCAAAACCGCGCCGCCAGCACTGGAAAGTTTCTTGGTTGCCATCGAGGCCGCGACCTTGAACGCCATCTCGTTGGAGTCAACGTCGTGGAACGAGCCATCGTACAACGTCGCCTTCAAACCCAGCAGCGGATAACCGGCCAAAACTCCGTTTTGCATCTGTTCGGCAATACCCTTTTCAACTGCTGGAATATATTCCTTGGGCACCACGCCACCAACAACTTCGTTGACGAACTCCAGGCCCTCTGCACTTTCGTCTTCAGCCGGTTCGAATTTGACCCAGACGTGGCCGTACTGGCCGCGACCACCGGACTGGCGCACAAATTTGCCTTCGATGTCGCAGGTATTGCGAATCGCTTCGCGATAGGCCACCTGCGGCTTGCCGATATTTGCCTCAACATTGAATTCGCGGCGCATGCGATCAACCAGGATATCGAGGTGCAATTCGCCCATGCCAGAGATAATTGTCTGCCCCGATTCCTCGTCGGTTTTGACGCGGAAAGAAGGATCTTCCTGCGCAAGTTTGCCAAGCGCAATACCCATTTTTTCCTGATCGGGTTTCGATTTCGGCTCAACTGCTACGGAAATAACCGGCTCGGGAAATTCCATACGCTCGAGCGTAATCACCGAGTCGATTGCACAAAGTGTATCGCCAGTGGTAACGTCTTTGAGGCCAATGCCCGCGGCAATATCGCCCGCAAGTACTTCCTTGATTTCCTCGCGGTTATTGGCGTGCATCTGCACCATACGACCGATACGCTCTTTCTTACTCTTGACCGGGTTATACACGCTGTCGCCGGACTGCAGCGTACCGGAGTACACACGGAAAAACGTTAGCGTGCCCACAAAAGGATCCGTCGCGATTTTGAAAGCCAGCGCAGAAAACGGCGCTTTGTCGTCGGCCTCACGCGTTGCCGCAGTTTCATCTTTATCGTCGAGGATACCTTCGATTGCTTTTACTTCGGTAGGCGAAGGCATGTACTCGATTACTGCATCGAGCACCGCCTGAACGCCCTTGTTCTTGAACGCAGAGCCGCCCAGCACAGGCACAATTTGATTGGCCAGTGTGCGCAAACGAATACCGAGCTTGATTTCTTCTTCGGTCAGCTCAACGCCTTCAAGGTACTTGTCCATCAATTCATCGTTGGCTTCAGCCGCAGCTTCCACCATTTGTTCACGCATCTCCACACAAACGTCCGTCATATTTGCCGGAACTTCCTGGTATTCGAAAGTCATTCCCTGGTCATTTTCATTCCAGATGATCGCTTTCATTTTCACAAGGTCTACCACACCCTTGAATTCCTCTTCACTGCCGATCGTCATCTGCAGCGGCACAGCAACAGCACCGAGGCGCTCTTTCAGCTGATTGACTACTTTCTTGAAGTCGGCGCCAGCGCGGTCCATCTTGTTCACGAAAACCATGCGCGGTACGTGGTATTTATTGGCCTGGCGCCATACGGTTTCGGTTTGCGGCTGCACACCGGACGAACCACACAGCACGACGACTGCTCCGTCGAGTACGCGCAGTGAGCGCTCAACTTCGATAGTGAAGTCAACGTGCCCGGGGGTATCGATGATGTTGATGCGATGCTGGTCGAACTGCTGCTGCATGCCAGCCCAGAAACAGGTGGTCGCAGCGGAGGTGATTGTAATACCGCGCTCCTGCTCCTGCTCCATCCAGTCCATGGTAGCCGCGCCATCATGCACTTCACCAATCTTGTGTGAAAGGCCTGTATAGAACAACACGCGCTCAGTGGTCGTGGTTTTACCGGCGTCCACGTGCGCGCAGATGCCGATGTTTCTATAGCGGGTGATAGGGGTTTTACGTGCCACGGTGGCTGCTCCCAAAATTTGTCAGTAATACAGTCAGTAATAGTGTTGCCAGTGGCTAACCCAGTGGCATCGAAGTTTCATTCTAGAAGCGGAAATGTGAGAACGCCTTGTTGGCTTCGGCCATGCGATGCACGTCTTCTTTTTTCCTCACTGCAGCGCCTTTGCCCTGCGAAGCGTCCATTATCTCGCCAGCCAGGCGCGCAGGCATGGATTTTTCGCCGCGACCGCGTGCATATTCCACCAGCCAGCGCATCGACAAAGTTTCACGGCGCGAGGGCCTCACTTCAACCGGCACCTGGTAGGTCGCACCACCTACACGGCGTGCCTTGACTTCGACCTTGGGTGAAATCGTATCGAGCGCTTCCTGGAATGCCTCGACCGGATCAGCACCGGACTTGTCCTTGACGATATCCAGCGCACCGTAAACGATACGTTCAGCCACCGACTTTTTGCCGCTGACCATCACGTGGTTCATGAATTTTGCTAGCGTAACGTTGCCGTATTTGGGATCGGGCAGGATTTCGCGTTTGGCGGCGACTCTTCTTCTTGGCATGTTGCTTCCTCTTTCAGGCTTCCCCAAGACTCGTTGCAACTAATGTGCAACCGCTTGGCCTTACTTTGGTCGCGCACGATAACTTGTGCGCTGATATGGGTAAAGGCAGATTCCGGGTGGCGGGGATTACCTGGTGGTTTAGTGAACTGGGTTCAAAATCTAAAAGCCTGCGGCGCTGTGCGCTGCAATTAAAGGCACTCAGGACTTGGGTCGCTTGGCTCCGTACTTCGAACGACCCTGCTTGCGATCGGCAACGCCCTGCGTATCAAGCGTACCGCGCACAGTGTGATAACGCACACCGGGGAGATCCTTGACCCTGCCGCCGCGGATCAGCACAACGCTGTGCTCCTGCAGGTTATGGCCTTCGCCGCCGATATAAGAGGAGACCTCAAAGCCACTGGTCAGGCGCACACGGCAGACCTTGCGCAGTGCAGAGTTCGGCTTCTTCGGTGTAGTGGTGTAAACGCGCGTGCAAACGCCGCGGCGCTGCGGGCAGGCTTGCAGGGCAGGTACGTCCGTTTTCTTGACCTTGCGTTTTCTCGGCTTACGAACCAACTGGTTGATCGTCGCCATTAAAATTTGCTCCAAATATCAATATGTTAGGCCTTTTCGATGGCGATTTGGCAACGCGTCGAAGGGGCTGGATCTGCTTCGGGAGCCGGGCACAGACAGTGCCGCGAATTCCGCGGAGCGCGAATTCTATAGAGAGCCATAGCTGGCGTCAACAAACGCGGACAGTTTAACCGCGGGGACAGTTTTCTTTCCCCGCGGTCAAACTGTCCGCGTAGCTCTATTCGCCGCCGGAGCTGGCAACCTCCTTGCTTTTGCTCTCACTCTCTGTGCCAGTGTCGGGAATGGGTGTATCGGTCACTTCGCTGGCGTTGTCCCCGGCACCACTGATTTCCTGGTTCAGCGCTTCCTGCAATTCAGCTTCAAGCTCATCGGAGCTGCGCGTCATGAACTCTTCCGCATCCGCTTCTTTGCGCTGCTTGCGTTCATTGTGGTAGGTCAAGCCGGTACCTGCAGGTATCAGCCTGCCCACCACAACGTTCTCTTTCAGGCCTCGCAGGTAATCGCGCTTGCCGGTGACCGCCGCTTCTGTGAGTACGCGGGTAGTCTCCTGGAACGACGCTGCCGAGATAAAGCTTTCGGTCGCCAGCGACGCCTTGGTAATACCCAGCAGTTCGCGCTCGTAAATGGCTGGCTGCTTGTCATCGATTACCGCCTGTTCGTTCTCGGCCAGCGCTGCCGTGTACTCGACCTGGTCACCGCGAATAAACCCGGTTTCGCCCGAATCGACGATTGTGACCTTGCGCAACATCTGGCGCAGGATAACTTCCACGTGCTTGTCGTTAATCTTGACGCCCTGCAAACGGTACACTTCCTGGATTTCATTGACGATATATTTGGCCAGTTCGCGCACACCTTTCAAGCGCAGGATATCGTGCGGCGCCATCGGACCCTCCGATACAATCTCGCCTTTTTCCACGTACTCGCCTTCAAATACGCTGAGCGTACGCCATTTTGGAATCAGCGCTTCGTAGTGATCCTTGCCATCGGCCAGCGGTTTGCCGTCGGTCGGTGTGATAACCAGTCGACGCTTGCCCTTGGTTTCCTTGCCAAAGCTCACCGTGCCGCTGATCTCTGCAAGAATGGCCGGCTCTTTGGGCTTGCGCGCCTCGAACAGATCGGCAACGCGCGGCAGACCACCGGTGATATCGCCGGTTTTCGAACCTTCCTGCGGAATCCGCGCAATAACATCGCCGACGCCAACCTGGGCGCCGTTCGGCAAGGTAAAGATCGCGCCGGAAGGCAGGAAGTAATGCGCAGGCTGTTCAGTGCCGGCCAGG
>JBATGO010000079.1:0-1785 GCA_049665845.1 Pseudomonadales bacterium
GGCTCAACGTATGCATAATCGGCGTCGCTACTTGATATCTGTTGATGTAATGCTTCGACCACTTCTGGTTGTATCAGATAGTTGTCGCAGGTCATCCGGAGCAAGTAATCCCCGTCGTAGTGTTCAATTGCATCGCAAAACCGTTTCAATACATTATGTTCACTGCCAACAAAAAATCTGGCTCCAGCATTAATGACTGATGCTTCAAGGGCTGCATTGACAGGGTCGTCTCCAGTAGCCAGCACAACATCGTCTATTCCCTGAACGTCGCGGGCAATCGAAATGGCGCGTTCGAGCATATTTTGGCCAAAAAAAGTAAAAAAAGCTTTACCTGGCAGCCTGGTGGAGCCGAGGCGCGCCTGCAGAACGGCAATCATGATCTATTTCAAGGTCTCACTGTTGGCCTTTTTGTGAGGCTGTGTAAAGGTAGGAAAAGCCCTGTCAGAAGCTGATCATTATTCATGGCTTTTGAATACTATACAATCTTATTGACTATAATTAACAGCAGCTTACATAAGTACGCAAAGTCGGCATTACAGCCAATCAGATCGAAAGTCGCGTTGTTGGTTGGCCGCGCTGCCAGTGGCTGTTCGATGCAATATCTTTCTTGACATAGCTAATTTAGACCTCGTAATTATCAAGGCGTGGAGACAAGCATTGGACTCAAAAAACACTCAACACTATCAGCCAGGTGCAATCCTGGTTACCGGCGGCACGGGTTCTTTTGGCAAGGCGTTTGTGAAAATTATTCTCGAGCGCTTTCCGGGCGTCAAGCGGCTGGTAGTCTTTTCACGCGATGAACTCAAACAATTCGAAATGGCTCAGCAGTTTCCGCGCGAAAAATACCCGCAAATGCGTTATTTCATTGGCGACGTTCGCGACAGTGCCAGGCTGCGCCGTGCCTGCGAGGGTATCGACACGATTATCCACGCGGCCGCTCTTAAGCAAGTGCCGGCAGCCGAAGATAACCCAATGGAGTGCATTCTAACTAACGTGCACGGAGCGCAAAATGTCCTTGAGGCCGCTATGGAGTGCGGCGTAAAGCGGGTTGTAGCGCTTTCTACTGACAAGGCTGCAGCACCTATCAACCTGTACGGTGCTACCAAACTTTGTTCGGACAAGCTCTTTGTTGCGGCCAACAATATCAAAGGCGCGAGGGATCTGCGTTTTTCAGTGGTGAGGTATGGCAATGTAATGGGTTCGCGCGGCTCTGTGATTCCTTTTTTCATGAATCGGCGCGTCGATGGAGTGCTCCCGATTACAGATGCCGAAATGACGCGCTTCAATATTTCCCTGACGGAAGGCGTGGAAATGGTAATCCATGCGTTGGGCGAGGCCTTGGGCGGTGAAATATATGTGCCAAAAATCCCCTCGTACCGCATACTTGAACTCGCGCAAGCGATCGCGCCGGAGTGTAAAACAGAAATTGTCGGTATTCGCCCTGGCGAAAAGCTGCACGAAGAAATGATCACAGCTTCAGATTCATTTATGACGGTAGACGTAGGTCCCTATTACGTGATCCTGCCGCAGACCCATCGATTTACAGTAGACGACTACTGCAGGCAAACCGGTGCGAAACCTGTTCCGCAGGGTTTTACTTATAACTCCGGTACGAACGAAGCGTGGCTCGGCGTCGAAGAAATCAGGTCGCTGGTGCGCAAACATGTCGATCCCGATTTCACAGCGTGATATTCCCGCCAGGATACTAATTTTTGGTGGACGATCCTGGATTGGGTTTCATTTGGGCCAGCAGTTTGCGCAAGCTGGCGTCGAGGTGATCTGCAC
>JBATGO010000080.1:0-1743 GCA_049665845.1 Pseudomonadales bacterium
ATTTCGACCTGTCTGGTACATATCGGTTTACCGATAACTACTCGATCACGATCGGAATCGACAATGTTGCCGACACCAAGCCGCCTATCTTGGGGACAAACCAGGAACAGGCAAACACTTGGCCGGCAACGTATGACGTATTCGGTCGTACGTGGTTCATGAAATTGACCGGTGACTTTTCCAAGTAGGTCTAACAAGAAGTGAGAGAAACGGCGGGCTTGGAGCCCGCCGTTTTTTTGCGGCGTCCCATCGGAGAATAATCGATGCGTGATTCTGACAGCGGCTGGTCGGATTACTGGGAAAAGGACGGCGCCCAGGGTGAGGTCTTTGTCAACTCCGAGGGTGGCAAGCATCCGACGCTGGCGGACTACTGGCGGAAGCAGCTCGAATCGCTCGAGCAAGGCTCCCGAATAATTGACGTCGCCAGTGGCGCGGGTTCGGTCTTCGGACACCTGCCCGAAGGGCACGATCATCAATTGTTCGCTGTCGACATATCTGGCGCGGCACTCAAGTTGCTCACAAAGCGCTTTCCAAATGTTACGACGATCGTTGGCTCGGCAGATCGAGCGCCGTTCTGCGATGGTTCGTTTGATGTCGTCGTCAGTCAGTTCGGTGCAGAATATGCCGGGATAAATGCATTTGCGGAGGCGGCGCGACTTATCTCGAACGACGGTCAGCTCATCGCGTTATGCCATATTCGAAATGGTTACATCGACAGTGGCAACAGGGCGCAACTTTCAGAGGCGAAGCTGGTTGCCGAACTGGGCTTCATCGATAAGGCGGTGAAGCTCGTGACTGCCGCATTCGCATCAGACGCGTTAGCGCTAAAGCGCGCCGAAGATGATTTTGTGCCCGCCGCGGAAAAAGTTTGTGGCGGAATGGAACGTTGTAAGAAGGGGATTCATACTTATCTGTTTTTTGGGTTCCGCGAGTTGTTTGAGAAACGACAACAATACGATCTCTCCGACATAAGCGGCTGGCTTGAAGACATGCACAGCGAGTTGGAAATGAATATCGATCGATTGTCACGCATGTGTTTGGCGTCGCTGTCCGATCACGATGTCGCTGAAATTCACAAAATATTTGAAGCGCAGGGCCTTGTGGATGTAAATTGCACGCCCTTTGAGATACCTGGCAACGAGTTGCCAGTCGCATGGAGTTTAACGGCGCGCAGAAGGAGGAATGACAATGACTGATACTAACGGGGCGAATGAGAAAGATGGCCTCATTGGCAAAATGTTTCTCTATGAGAAGCCGGAGCTGCTGACCCGGGAATCGCATGGATCCTTGGGATTTACGCCGGCGAAAAAGCCGTTCGAATTCGTGAAAGGGGTGCGCGCCGTGCCACTAACGATGATTGAAATCGGTAGCGCGCAGCGTCACTACCCAATAATATTTTCGGCCCTCGAGAATCCGATACCGCTGGCTGTCGTAGGCTTGGTTGAGCAAGCTAACCTCTTTGTCGACGACGAGGGTCGCTGGGACGCGATGTGCTACGTACCAACCTACCTGAGATGCTATCCGTTTACTTTTGCAGTGCAGAAAGGCGGTCAGTTGGCAGTTGTTGTCGATAGAAATGCCCCATCGGTTAGCGAATCGCCGGAATACCCGTTCTTCGTCAATGGCGAGATATCTGAACATACGGACGCACTGATGCAGCTATGTGCTCAGTACGAAGGCGAGCGCAAGCGCACACAGGAATATTGCCGGAAACTGGTTGAGTTGGATTTGTTGACTACGCTG
>JBATGO010000081.1:0-15211 GCA_049665845.1 Pseudomonadales bacterium
ACCCACGACAGCAGCTACATCGCCAACAAAAACGTCCACAACGACATCCACAACAACATCCACAACAACATGCAGAACAGCCGCATACGCAACTGCAACACGGTTTCCAGCAGGACACACCACAATCAGGCCAGCAACTGTGCTGGTACGGTACAGACGCCCAGGGCCGGTCGTTGACCATTGCAGGCCTGCCGGCGCCGGAGCTGGATACGGCAAACTGGAGCGCTGCGCTGCAGGTGGCAGCGCTGCTCGGTGCTTTGCCGGTGCCCGCGCGTTGCGCCGCGCTGCTGGCGCGAACGGGTCTGCGCGGGAGGCAGTCGCTGCACCGGTTTCGCGGTCGCGCGCTGTTGCTGGATGTTGCGCATAACCCAGCGGCTGTGGCGCGACTCGCGGCGGTACTTGGCGAACAAGACAAGCAAGCAGCAGGTCCGGTTTGGCTTGTTTTCGCTGCGCTGGCCGATAAACGTATCGACTCCATGTTGCGCTGTCTTATGCCGGTAGTCGACTACTGGATTTTTCCCCAATTGCACGCCTGCCCGCGCGCGCTGGATGCAGATAAAATGCTGCAGAGCTTTCATGCCCAGGGTGGCGATGCCAGCGCAGCAACAGTCAGCGGGAGTGTGCTTGCCGCGCTCGAAATGGCTGTGCAGGAAAGCCCCGCGGATGCGCGATTATGCCTCAGCGGGTCCTTTTTCACGGTCGCCGAAGCGCTGGCTCATTGCGAGCCATACCCTGGGCCAGGTGACGAACATGCCGGAGCCGGGGCGCAAGAGACACAGACAACAGGGTCGATTTGATGGGCGAACAACTCAAACGCAGGCTTACCGGTGCTGCTGTCCTGTTGCTCGCAGCGGGTCTGGCGTGGCCGCTGCTGTTCAATTTTGACGATACGATGCGAGGCAGCGAATTTGATGTCGAAGTACCGGTCTTGCCGGATGATGCGCCAAGCCCGTCCAGCAGGACAGCAAAACAGGCAGAGCCGCTCAAACCTGCAGACCGGAAACCTGCACCGGCGGCGAGTGCGCCCGAGCCCTCGCTGGGCGAGCGGCTCAGTGCCGAAGCGGAACAGTTGTTGAAGAGAGGCAGCAAGGATACCGCGAGCGCAAACAACGATGCACAGCGAGGCAAGCCAAAACTCGACCAGCAAAAAATACCGGTGTCCTACGTGGTGCAAGTGGCGACATTTAACGGTTGGGAGAACGCGAGGAATTTCAGGCAGTCGCTGCTCGATAACGGATTCAAAGCGTATATAAAACCCCCCAGCCCTACGCAGTCAGGGCCATACCGTATCGCAGTCGGGCCTGTGCTGACCTATGCAGAAGCAGAAGAAATCGCTGCGCTGATCGAGACTCGGCACAAGATCATGGATACGATTATCCGCCGTTTACGCGATGTATAGTGCGTAGATGGCTTATCGCATTGTCACGCGCGCTCACGGCGCGCACGCTATTTTCAGCTGAAGCCGCAGGCGGAACCCGGGTTTTATGAATCAACTGGATATCCTGATCCTGATCGTGCTTGGCTTTTCAGGCATAGTCAGTTTGTTGCGTGGATTCGTCAAGGAGGCTTTGTCGCTGCTGATCTGGTTCGTAGCGTTTGCGGTAGCAGTGGCGCTGGGCCCGCGGTTTGCGCACTTGCTGTCGGGCTGGTTCGCGCACGAGACACTGCGTTTGGTCGCGTCGTTTATCGTTTTGTTTGTTGGCACCCTGATTGTCGGCGGCCTGGTCAACCAGTTAATTATTTCGCTGGTCAGCAAAGCAGGGCTCGGCCCGCTGGATCGCGTACTTGGCATGGTTTTCGGTGTGTTGCGCGGCGCGATTATTGTGCTGGTCCTGCTCATGATATTCCCGCCGTTGCTGGCGCTCGACAGCCAGGCCTGGTGGCGGGATTCGTTGCTGGTACCAAAGTTCCTGATGCTCGAGGACTGGGCGCTGCAAACCTTCAGCGATATCGCCCAGTGGCGTACGAAAATTCTCGCACCCGGTGGTGCATCCTGACTGCGCTCTGCATGGCCCGGTGGTTTGTGAACAGCGCGCAGTGTGCGACAATCGCGCACTGTAATGAAAAACCTGAAAGCGGGGAGACGGACTTGTGTGTGGCGTAGTGGGCGTGGTTGGTCGCGCCGGTGTAAACCAGGCACTCTACGATGCGCTAACCGTGCTACAGCATCGCGGGCAGGATGCAGCCGGAATCATGACCTATGGCGACGGGCGCTTTAACCAGCGCAAGGACAACGGCCTGGTTCGCGATGTGTTTCGCCAGCATCATATGGACCAGCTTGCGGGTAACCTCGGCGTAGCACATTGCCGCTATCCCACAGCCGGCAGCTCTAGCCCGGCGCTGGCGCAACCTTTTTACGTGAATTCTCCATACGGTATAGCGCTGGCGCACAACGGCAACCTGGTCAACGCCACCGAGTTGATGGAGGAGGTCTTTCGCGAAGACTTGCGCCACGTCAACACTGATTCTGATTCCGAAGTCATTCTCAACGTGTTTGCACACGAGCTGCAAAAACTTGGCAAGCTCAAACCGACCGCCAGCGATATTTTTCACGCCGTCAAGGCAGTGCATCGCCGCTGTTCTGGCGGATACGCCGTGGTCGCAATGATCGCCAACTATGGCATCGTGGCTTTTCGCGATCCGCACGGAATCAGGCCGCTGGTATACGGGCGCCGCGAAACCAGCTTGGGACCCGAATATATGGTTGCTTCCGAGAGCGTGGCGCTCAGCTCGCAGGGTTTCGACTGCGTGGCCGATGTGGCGCCGGGGCAAGCCGTCTACATCGAAGCCGACAGCAGCCTGCATCTCGAGCAATGCAGCAGTCCGGTTGCCCACACGCCGTGTATTTTCGAATACGTGTATTTTGCCCGGCCCGATTCGATCATCGATGATATATCGGTATACAAGGCGCGCCTGCGCATGGGTGAAAAGCTCGGTGAAAAAATTCTCAGGCTATACCCGGAGCACGATATTGACGTAGTGGTGCCGATTCCTGATACCAGTCGCGTCTCGGCGCAGGTGCTTGCATACAATCTCGGCGTCAAGTTCCGCGAGGGCCTGGTCAAAAATCGCTACATCGGCCGCACCTTTATCATGCCGGGACAGAGTATGCGCAAGCGCTCGGTACGCCAGAAGCTTAACGTCATCGAGCTGGAATTTCGTGACAAAAATGTATTGCTGGTCGATGACTCGATTGTGCGCGGTACGACCTGTAATGAAATTATCCAGATGGCACGCGAAGCGGGCGCAAAAAAAGTGTATTTCGCGTCGGCTGCGCCACCGGTTCGTTTTCCCAACGTTTACGGCATTGATATGCCGTCCGCCGATGAACTGATCGCACATAACCGGACCGAGCAGGAGATTGGCGACTTGATCGATGCTGACTGGCTTGTCTACC
This sequence comes from Pseudomonadales bacterium, assembly GCA_049665845.1. Taxonomy (GTDB): domain Bacteria; phylum Pseudomonadota; class Gammaproteobacteria; order Pseudomonadales; family UBA7434; genus UBA7434. The sequence goes on from JBATGO010000081.1 coordinate 3,398, forward strand.
AGGATCTTGAAGACCTCGTCGACAGTGCGCGCGAGGGCAATCCCGCCATTACCAATTTCGACTGCGCTGTGTTTGACGGCATCTATGTGACCGGTGATGTTAACCAGCGTTATCTCACGCAGTTGCACGACGCGCGCAATGACGGCGCACAGCACGGCCTCCGTTTTGCAACAGGCGCGCCAGCCGACGACAGTGCGCTGGTCGACCTGTACAACGACGCCTCCTGATTCAGCGCAGACTCGGTTTGCACCGTGCGTGCCATTGCGTTAACCCGGTGATACCCCTACATGAATGATTCCGCCGACAATCCCGCTGACTGCCGACCACTCCCGCAGGGTTTGCGCGCACAGACGCTGGCCGTGCGCGCCGGCCAGCAGCGCAGCGCAGCGGGCGAACATGCCGAAGCCCTGATACTAAGTTCGAGCTATGTCTTTTCCGACTGTGCACAGGCGGCTGCGCGGTTCAGTGGCGAGCGCTCTGGCAATGTCTATTCGCGCTACACCAACCCCACCGTACGCAATTTCGAGTTGCGGCTGGCAGCGCTTGAAAATGCGGAGGACGGTATCGCGACCGCTTCAGGTATGGCCGCGATCATGTCGCTGTGTCTTGCGCACCTCGCGGCGGGTGACCACATTATTTGCTCGCGCGATGTGTTCGGTTCAACCGTGGTACTGCTGGATAATTTTTTCGTCAAGTTTGGCGTCGAGGTGAGCTATGTGCCGGTCTCCGACCTCGATGCCTGGCGCGCTGCGTTCCGGCAAAACAGCAAACTGCTGTTTCTGGAAACGCCCTCCAATCCGCTCAACGAAGTGGCCGATATTGCTGCGCTGGCGGCGCTGGCCAAACAGCACGGTTGCCTGCTCGCGGTCGATAATTGTTTTTGTTCGCCGGCGCTGCAGCAACCGCTGTTACTGGGCGCCGACCTGGTGGTGCATTCAGCGACCAAATACCTCGACGGGCAGGGCCGTTGCCTCGGCGGTGCGGTGCTGGGCAAAGCGGAATTGATCGAGCCGCTGCGTGCAGTGGTGCGGGCGGGCGGCCCGTCAATGAGCCCGTTCAATGCATGGGTGTTCCTCAAAGGCCTGGAAACGCTGGCGCTGCGTATGCAGGCGCACAGTGCCAACGCGCTGCAAATCGCGACCTGGCTCGAGCAGCAGGATTGGGTTGAGCGCGTGTACTACGCGGGTTTGCCCGGGCATCGCGGCCACGGACTTGCGGCCAGGCAGCAAAGCGCATTCGGCGGCGTATTGTCGTTTGCGGTGCGCGGTCATCGCGATGCAGCGTGGCGCTTTATCGACGCGACGCGGCTCTTCTCCCTGACGGCCAACCTCGGTGACGCAAAGAGTACGATAGTTCATCCGGCGACTACAACGCACGGTCGCCTCGCGCAGCCACAGCGCGATGCGGCCGGTATCAGCGATAATCTTGTACGTATTTCGGTCGGCCTCGAGTCGGTCGAGGATCTTTGCGAGGATCTGCAGCGTGGTGCCGCGGTTTTGTAGCGCCTTCGGCGGTTTTGTAAAACAGCGGCTGCCGCGCTGTGAACGGAGTCCGGTGCCGCACCGACCAAAGTCTATACTTGCTCAAATAAATCAAGCAATTGCGTTTGCACCGCTCGCCACTTTGGCGGCGCCTGCAAGCGCGGAGAACGCGATGAGCGGCATTACCCCGATTAACCCCGTAAGCACCGATAGCAGCAGTATCGATCTCGACGATGCGCAGCGTGCGCTGCAGGCCTGCATCGGCGAAGTGGCGGGGGTCGTGCTCGGTAAACAGGACCAGATACGCATGGCCCTGTGCTGTCTTTTGGCGCGCGGTCACCTGCTGATAGAGGACTTGCCGGGCATGGGCAAGACCACGCTGGCGCACGCGCTTGGCGACGCACTGGGCCTTGCCTATCGTCGCATCCAGTTTACTTCCGACATGCTGCCTGCCGATGTGCTCGGTGCTTCCATCTTCGATCGCGAGTCGGGCGAGTTTCGATTTGTCGAAGGGCCGGTGTTCACCCAATTGTTGCTCGCCGACGAAATCAATCGCACCACGCCGAAAACACAAAGCGCCCTGCTTGAAGCGATGGAGGAAAAGCAGGTCAGCATTGATGGCCAGACGCGAGCACTGCCCGAACCCTTTTTTGTTATCGCCACGCAGAACCCTGGCAGCCAGTCGGGTACTTATGCGCTGCCGGAATCACAGCTTGACCGTTTCCTGATGCGCATCGAGGTTGGTTATCCCGGCCACGATGCCGAGCGCGAAATGCTGCGTGCAGGGCTCAGCGCGCAACACCGCAAACCGGTTCAGCAACGCATGCGCGTTGAGCAGTTGCTGACCCTGCAAAAGCAGGTAGACAAGCTCAAGGTATCGGACGCGCTGCTGGATTACCTGCAGCGCCTGGTCGATTACTCGCGCAACGCTGCGGACTTTGCCTACGGCCTGTCGCCTCGCGGAGCACTGGCACTGTTGCAGTCAGCGAAAGCTGCGGCGCTGGTCGAAGGTCGCGGCCATGTCATACCCGAAGACTTGCAGGCGGTATTGCCCTGGGTCGCCGCGCACAGGATCGCGCCGGTTGGCGGAACCCTGAGCGGCGGTATTGGTCTGGTCGCGCAGATGCTCGATGCCGTGGACGTGATCTGACCCGGCGTCCGGATCAAGCTCCCCGTGCGTATTCCTGGCGATCTCTACCAGAAGCGTTACCGCGACCGTCGCGTGCGCCGCGGCCGGCTCGGCTGGCAGCAGAAATGGCGCGCCTGGCTAGACCGCCGTATGCCACCGGCGCGCGAGCAGCAGCTTTCCCACCGCAGTGTTTTTATTTTCCCTTCGCGCGCGGGCCTGATGTATGCGCTGTTTATCGGCATACTGCTGCTGGTGGCGATCAATTTCGAAAACAGCGCCGTGTACGCGCTGGTATTTTTGCTCGGCGGCATGCTGGTCGTTTCGATCCTGCACACCTTTGCGAATCTCTCCGGCTTGCAAATTGCCAGTCGTAGCGCGGAACCCGCGTTTGCGGGCAGGCATGCGGTATTTAAAATCGTGCTGTCGTGCAAGGATCGCGTGCATTACGGTATCCAGCTCAGCTGGCAGGGCATAGAGTCCGAACACATTGACGTGGCACCGAACGCGGAGCAGCGTTTGCCAATGCGCTTTCGTACCGGGCCGCGCGGGCTTTGTAATCCCGGGCGTATCAAAATCCAGACCAGCTATCCGCTCGGCCTCGTGACCGCCTGGACCTGGGTGGATCTTGCGATGGAAACAGTCGTCTATCCCTATCCCGACGAGAATGCCGGTGCGCCAGCCGCGCGCGCCGCTTACCACGAGTCGGGTAAACTTGAGTGCAGCGGCAGCGATGATTTTTTTGGCCTCAGGGAATATGTCGCCGGCGACAGCCCGCGCTCGGTTGCCTGGAAAACCTACGCGAGGACGGGACAACTCGCGAGCAAACAGTTCGTCGACTATATCGACAACCGCCTGTGGCTGGACTGGGATGCGACCTCCGGCCCGGACGAACAGCGACTCTCGCAACTTTGTCACTGGGCGCTGCTGGCCGAAGCGGGGCACCACGAGTACGGCCTGCGCCTGCCCGGTGCAAGTATGCCGCCGGCTCGCGGTCGTACGCACCTTGAAAACCTGCTCACCAGGCTCTCGCTGTTTCGCCTGCCTCACGCGCAACGTGCGATCTCCCAACGTGTCAGCACGTCGACGGCGCCATCCGGGCGCGCAGATGCTGCGGAGAAACCTGTGGCTGGATCGGCATGAGTACGTCGGAACAGATACCGCGCAACAGCATTATCTGGCTGTTGCTGGCACAGCTGGTGGTAATCCTGCCGCACACCGGGCGCATGAGCTGGTGGATGATCGCGATCTGGCTGCTCTGTGCGCTGTGGCGCATGGCGATGTTTCGCGGTGAGGCAAGCTACCCCGGCGGTGCGGTGCGCAGTGTGCTGGTGATGCTCGGTTGTATCGGTGTCGCGGTTTCATTTGGCGATGTGGGCGGTCTCGATTTTGCCGTGGCGCTGCTGATCCTGGCGTTTTCGCTGAAGCTGATCGAGGTGCGTACGCGCCGCGACATGTTCCTGGTGTTTAACCTCGCCTTGTTTATCGTCGCCGCCTCGTTTCTTTTTTCGCAGTCGATATTACTCGCGCTTTACCAGGTTGGCAGCATTGTGCTGATCTTCACCGCGATGGTCGCCACGCAACATGCGTTGCATAATCGCGCGCCAATGCTTTCGTTGCGCAAGGCACTGCGCCTGGTTGCACAGGCGGTGCCGGTGATGTTGTTGTTCTTTGTTGTGTTTCCGCGCATCGGGCCAATCTGGTCTGTGCCCAGCAGTGGCGGCGGCGCGGGTACCGGCATGAGCGACAGTATCGAGCCGGGCGATATTGCCAGGCTGAACCAGTCGAGCAAGCTGGTGTTCCGCGTCGACTTTGAATCGAACATGCCATCGCGTATTGATATGTACTGGCGCGGAATTGCGCTGGAATATTTTGACGGTCGCAAATGGTCGGCACTGGATGCGCAGGACGCCCTGGAATCGGGCACGGCAGCCGGGGGCGGGCGGGGCACATCTCAAGTCGAGTTATACGGGCAGCCTCTGCGCTATAACGTCGTTTACGAGCCAAGCCAGAAAAACTGGTTGTTTGCGCTGCCAGTGGCCTATTTGCAAAGCGGTCGCAACGAGACGCTCCAGGGCGTGTACAGAACCGTAGACAACAACCTGCGCCAGCGCACGCGGCTTGTGCAGCGTGCGGAATTGCGTATGGAATCCTACATGGATTACCGTTATGGCATCGTTTTGGGCGACAGCGAGCGCGCAAGGAATCTAGCCCTGCCTGCCAGGTCGAATCCGCGCGCGCGACGCTTTGCCCGGCGCATGCGTGAAAACTCTGCTTCCGCTGCTGAATTTGTCGCGCAATTACAGCGCTATTTTACCGAGCAGGCGTTCTTCTATACGCTGGAGCCGCCGCAGCTCGGCCAGCAAACGGTTGACGAGTTTGTTTTCGATACGCGCAAAGGCTATTGCGAGCATTACGCCAATGCCTTCGCATTCATGTTGCGTGCGGCCGGTATTCCGGCGCGTGTCGTGGTCGGTTACCAGGGCGGCGAACTTAACCCGCACAATGACACGCTATCGGTCAGGCAGCTCGACGCCCACGCGTGGCTCGAATACTGGCAACCGGGCCGCGGCTGGTTGCGCCTGGATCCCACCTACAGCGTGGCACCGGAGCGCATTGATTTTGGCATGCAGGGAGCGCTGGCGCGACGTCCGGAGCTCGGCGCATCACGTTTGTCTCCGCTTTACCTGCGCAACATTGAACTGGTCAAGGCGATGCGTTTACGCTTCGATGCGATCAATCACGGCTGGCAGCGCTGGGTGGTGAATTTCGATGCGGACCAGCAACGCGCGGTATTACAAAAAATGCTGGGACAGGTGAGCCCATGGAAGCAGGGTCTGCTGGTTGCGCTGGGATTGACATTGCTGCTGGGCGCACTGGCCTTTTTTGTATTGCGCGGCGGTGCGGCGGAGGCGTTGACGCCGGAACAAAAACTCTACCGAAAATTCTGCAAAAAAGTAAAGCAGCAGTTGCAGATGACGCGCGGCAAAGCCGAGACACCGCTGGCCTTCGCCGAGCGCGTTGCGGGCGCGGCACCGCATAGCGCATCGCAGGCGCACAGCATTACGCGCAATTATATGGATATTGCCTATGCCGGCGCTGCCAGCCAGCTTGCCGAACTCAAGCGCAATGTGGCGCGTTTCAGGCCAGAGCCTGCTGATGTACGCAGGCGCTAGGCGTTGTTACACAGGCACGGCGCGTCTTGTGCCGGCTTGTCTCGGCGATGCAACTGTAGTTAAATCGCCAGCCCGGCGCGCGCAGCCTCAGGTTGTCGCGGCGCCCGTTTCCAGCCAAGAGCCATGAAATTATTCCAGAAAATCGGCACGCCCTGTATCGGCGTCTGCTCCACCGGCATCGGCGACTCTGTGTGTCGCGGTTGCAAGCGCTTTGATTATGAAGTCATCCAGTGGAACGGCTTCGACGAATCGCAGAAGCAGGCGATAGACCAGCGCCTGGAAACTATTCTCAGCAGCGTAGTCGAACGCTACCTGCATATTTTCGATTCGCAAAGACTGGCCAGCCAATTGCAGTTACAACAGCTGCGCTACGCCAGCCATCGCGACCCTTATTGCTGGTTATTCGAATTGTTGCGCGCTGGCGCAAGCCAGATCGACAACCCGGCCCAGTATGGATTCCTGGTTCGTGAGTCAGGCGAGCGCAGCAAAAGCGACGCGAGTGGGATAAACGACGCGAATGATAACGCAGCGACACAGCTGCAGCGCCTGCGCGAGCAGATCGACAAGGAGTTTTACCTGCTCTCGGTTGCGCACTTTGAACGCTACATCGTCGCCAATCGTTCGCGCGCGCGCTACGCCAGCAGCGCCACGTCCTACCGCTAGCACGATGCAGGCACGGGCCGCCAAATCAGCCGCACACAGTAGCCTTGTCGACGCGGCCGGCGTTACCAGCTTCCTGCACTGCCAGACCCCTGTCGCATGGCTCGACTGTGCGCTCGACTCACTGCCGCTGTTACTGGTCGATCACGCCAACTGTGAAAAAAAAGCCGCTTCTACAGCATTGCAATTGTTGTATCGCTACACTGGCAATCGAGTTCTGCTGCATAAATTGTCGCGTCTGGCGCGTGAGGAGTTGCGTCATTTCGAGCAGGTGCTGGTGCAGATGCAGCGGCTCGACATTGCCTACGCGCATGTCAGCGCCTCGCGTTATGCTGCGAGCCTGCATACCGTGATCGCAACCGCGGAGCCAGCAAGGCTGATCGATACGCTGATAGTTGGCGCCTATATCGAAGCACGCTCCTGTGAGCGCTTCGATAAACTGGTGCCGTTGCTCGTGGAAGTCGATGTTGAGTTATCCAAATTTTACGCATCCTTGCTGAAGTCAGAGGCACGCCACTACCGCGACTACCTTGCGCTCGCGCGCGGCGTGGCGCAGGACAACAACCGGGCAATGCAGGATTTTGACGCAAGGGTGGCGGAGTTGGGAGAATGCGAGGCGCGCTTGATTACATCGCACGACAGCGAGTTTCGTTTCCACAGCGGTGTACCAAGCTGCGCCGCGGCAGGCTGAATTCAGCCCGGTAATTTTTCGCGCGCTTTGAGCCACAGCAAAATCGCCAGGCTTGGCACCACCGCCACTGCCGTGAGAATAAAAAACAGTGCCCAGTTGCCCTGCAACCAGTCGACCAGTTGCCCGCTGCCGGATGCGAACAGGGTGCGGCCCAGCGTGCCGAGAGAGGCGAGCAGCGCGTACTGTGTTGCCGTGTAATTGCGATCGCAAAGCGACGACAGGAAGGCTACAAACGCGACCGTCGACCACGCCGAGGTGAAACCATCGACCACCACTGCCGTTGCAAACAGCCATTTGACCGGTCCCGCCGCGGCCAGCAGGGCAAACATCAGGTTGGAGGCGGCCATCGCCAGGCCCGCGATCAGCAGGCCGCGCAGTACGCCAAAGCGTGCGACAAAGGCGCCGCTCAGTAATGAAAACGCAACCGTGACGCCCCAGCTCACCAGCTTGGAGTAGTAGGCGATGTCGCTGTTGCTGAAGCCGATTTCGCGATAGAAGACCAGCGACATCCTGCCCAGGAAGGCTTCGCCGATTTTAAACAGCAGGATAAAAGCGAGCAGCGCCAACGCCAGTTGCGCGCCGTTCCTGCGAAAAAATGCCAGCAACGGGTCGATAACCGAGGCTGCCAGTGAAGCGCTGGCATGGTCGAGAAACCCCGGCGCGGTTGCTGCGTGCGCAGCACCGGTATTGCGCCGGGTATTGCCCTGCAGTGCACCGTGCCCCAGCAAGGCGATCGCCAGAGCCAGCAGCAGTGCGCCAGCCAGCAGCCCCGCAGGCACATAAAATGCAGAGGCCCTGATCTGCTCGGCAATGCCGGCACCGCCACTGAGCAACCAGGCAGCCAGCGCGAACGGGCAGGCCAGAGCTACCAGCGTGGCGAACTTGCGCCAGCCCGGCAGTCGCATTGCGCTGTGGGTATAGCCATCTTTTTGCGCCGCGTGCAGGCGTGCCCGCGCTGCGTTATCCGGTTCCGGAAAGCGCCACACCAGCACAGCCAGCAGTACAAAAACCGGTGCGACCACGAGGTACAGCGTGGGCCAGTCAAGTGAGAGCCGGTCGGCAAGTATCAGCACGATCGCGCCGATCCCGGCGTAGCCTGTCCACCAGCCGGCGATCGCCATTGATGCAGCGATCGACATGGTGCGATCCTCGCCTTCGTCGACCGATTCGATGCGGTAGGCGTCGATCGCGATGTCCTGGGTTGCCGATGCGATCGCGATCGCAAGGCATAGTAATATCGTTAGCCGGGTCGCCTCGAGCGGGTCGCTTTGCGCCACCACGAAACAGATCGCGGTGATCATCAGCTGCATCAACATAATCCAGCTTTTGCGCTGGCCGAAGGGTAAAAAGCACGGTCGCTTAATGCGGTCTATCAGGGGTGACCAGAGAAAGTTTATCGAATAGGCGGCGTAGATTGCGCCGGCGTAACCGATGCTCGAGCGCGACAGGCCCGTGTCCTTGAGCCACAGGGTCAGCATGGAGCCGACCAGCACGGCGGGCAGTCCGCTGGAAACTCCCAGTAAAAATACCCGCAGTGCGCGCGGATCGCGGTACAGCCTGGCCTGAGCAAGCCAGCCTTGCTCCTTTTTACTGTTGTTTCGCGGCTTCACAGCGCTGCGCCGCGGCTTTGTGATACCGGGTACAGCGGCGGCAGCAGTGCTTCATCATGGTTGTTTACGTGGGCAACGCGCAAGGTCTTCACCGCAGCAGCGAGTTTGTCTCCCTGCCAGGCACTTTGTCGCTCGTTGTGGCCAAACAGATAGCTGTCGAGTTCGCGGCTGGCTGCTGCCAGCGCCGGATCTCCGAGCGCCTGCAGGCAGCTTGCGGTATTTTGCGCTTTATCCCGTGCCGGCCTGTCTTGCGCATCGTACAGGTAGCACTGCACGGCCAGCGATAACCAGCGATCCAGTTGCCGGCGCGCGTGGTGTGAATCGTTGTTTTTGCAGCTCAGCAGTAATGCACGCTGCACTTGCGCAAATTGTGTTTTATCTGGCAACGTGTACTCAACTGCTGAGCCTGCTGGCGCACGATGGCGCGCCAGTCGCCAGGCCAGCGCGGTAGCACACCAGCCCATTAGTGCGATTGCGCTGAGCACTTGCCACAGCCAGGTTGTATCCGTCGCTGGCGTGCGCTCGCCCGCCGCAACATTCCTGCCGGGTGCATTTTCAGCTGCAGCATCGGCCAGGGTGTCTCGGTTGGTGGCCGTGGTTTCCTGCACATTCGCTGTGGCCTCTCGCCCATTCGCTGTGGCCTCTCGCCCATTGGCTGTGGCCTCTCTACCATTGGCTGTGGCACTACGATTATCCAGCGGTACTGTATTTGGCTGCGATGCAGCAATGGCGCTGCTGGCCTTTACTGCGAAAGTGCGCGCAGGCAAAGTTGCTGTTTCAGCGCGATTGCGTTCGGTATTCCACCACGTCAATGACAGGGCGGGCAGGGTGTAAGTGCCGGCGCGGGTGGGAATATAGGCGTAGGTGTCAATGCGTTTGCCAGCGATCCCGCCACTCCATGGCTCGGTAATGAATGCCGGTTTTTCGGGGTAGCGGTTAAGCGCATCGATATTGTCCTGCACAAGTTCGGGCAGGCTCTCGCCCGGTAAGCCGACTGCATAGATTTCTATGCTGCGCGTCAATGGTTGCCCTACCTCCGCATCACTGTTGCTGTCACTCCAGGTCTCGCGCAATTCAATTTCGGTCGCCGGCAACCAGTTTGCCGCTGTTGCATTCGCCGGCAGTGGCAATACTTCAATCGATAAAGGTGCCGCGGCCAGGCGGATGCGCTTGCCACCAGCTTGCGGGTCGAGGCCGAAACCGAATCCGAAACGACTGCGCCGCGCACCTGCCAGCGCCGTCAGGGTTTGCCCGCCGAGATGAACGCTACCGGGTGTGTTGAAAAAAACTGCGTGGCGCTTTTCGACCACCTGGTAGCTCGCGCCGCCAGACTGGCGCTGGTAACTTGCGTCTTCGAGTTCGATGATTTGCGCGCCCGGGATCGACAGCGGGCTGATCTCCGCTTCGCTCAAGCCTATACGGTACATCAGGCGCAGCGTATACAGTAACTGCTCGCCTGGATACACGCTTTGTTTGTCGACTTCAGCCTCCAGGCGCACGGTATCGTCGGCATCGCTGGCCGGCGGCGGTACCGCAGTGACGACATTAATCGTCAGTGCGTTACTCTTTTTTCCGGCAAAGGCCAGTGGCGCGATAACCGCTTTGCCGGGACGCAAGGGCTGCAGCGTCAGCGCCAATTTCTGCAAGGCTTCGGTGCGGCCGTTCACCATCGAGAATTCACTTTGCGAGGATCTGCCGAGGATATCAAAATGCGCTTCAATCGCGGCAAGATCAATGTTGGACAGCGACTCGCTGCCACTACTGCGCACTTCAACGCGGACAGTTTCGTTGACCGGCACCGTATCACGGTCAGCACGCAGCTCCAGCGCCCACAACGGCGCGCTCGACAGCGAGAAAAAAATAATGCCAACAGCGCAGGGCTTGCCGAACGCGGAAACTGCACGCTGCAATTGCTTGCGCATGTTTACGGCCCTGCGCAAAAAATTATTCAACATCGTTGCTGCTTGCATGAATACCGCTACCATATTTTCCCGTCTTCGCTGGTCGTTACCACGTCGCCGGCGCGTTCGCGCAACTGACGCTGGTACTGGAACTTGCGTCGCAGCAAACCGCCGGGGTCGTCTTCGATTTTATTCAGCCACTGTTGCAGTTGCGCCTGCTGCAGCGCCTCGGCACTAGCCCCGGCTGCGTTCAGCTGCGCTTGCGCTGCAGCGCCAAGCTCACCAGCGCTGTCATCACGGTTACTTTTGTCCTCTTGTTGCATGGCTTGCAGCGCCTGCATCGCTTCGTCCTGCTGGTCTGCGTCGGCTTCATTGTCGTTTTCGGTGCGCGCCAGGTTACCCGCGTTTGACTGGTCAGCCTGTTGCTCGTCCTGCATGTCGATGCCGCCACTGAAATCCTCGTCGCGGGCGGCGCGTTGTGAATCTTGCGCGGCGCTGGCATGCGCATCGTCCCCGGTATTTCCTTGTTCGCTGTCGCCGGCATTCGCGTGTTGGCTGGAAGCAGCGTCATCCTGGTTGCCGGGCTGACTGTCCTGTGCAGCCTGTTGCCCGGATTCGTTTTGGCCGGGCGCTTGTTGCCCGCCATCCTGTTGCTGCTCGCCATTTTGTCCCTGTTGTTGTCCTTCTTGCTGTTGTCCTTCTTGTTGTTGTCCTTCTTGTTGTTGTCCTTCCTGTTGCGCCTGCTGCAGTAATTTTTCCACCAGCGCTTTGGCGCGTTTCGCGTTGTCGAACTCGGGGCGTAGTTCCAGTGCAGTGCTGTAGGATTCCAGCGCAGCCTCCAGATCACCGCCGCGGGCCTGGGCGTGGCCGAGATTATAGTAATCGCCTGCCGCCTGCGAAGCTTGCCCGCCTGCCTGTTTTTCCAGTTGTTGCCGGAAAGCTTCGCTGGCCGCCGGGTAATCACCGGCACTGTAAGCTGCAACGCCGCGCCAGTCCTGTCGCTTCCTGAACAGCGCCATGGCGCGATCGCTTTCGCCGCGCTCCAGTGAACGCGCCGCCTGCTGGTCGCTGCGCAGCCACAGCGAGCGAGTAGCCGGGGGATCTGTATCCTGTTCAGATGCATTAAGCTGCGGCGTTGTTTGCAGGGCCAGCAGCGGTACTATCACATA
>JBATGO010000082.1:0-16248 GCA_049665845.1 Pseudomonadales bacterium
GCATACCACCAAGCCCGCGCATCATGTTGGCCAATCCACCTTTTTTCATTTTCTTCATCATTTTCTGCATCTGCTTATGCTGCTTGATGAGGCGATTCAGGTCCTGCAACTGCGTACCGGAACCCCGGGTTATGCGCCGCTTGCGCGAACCATTCAGGGCTTCCGGGTTGCGCCGTTCGCCGGGCGTCATCGAGTTGATGATTGCCTCCATCTGGCCAAACTGCTTTTGCGCTGCGTGCTGCTCGGCCATCTGCGCCATGCCAGCCATACCGGGCATTTTTTCCAGCATGCTGCCGAGCCCACCCATATTTTTCATCTGCTGCAACTGGTCACGAAAATCCTCGAGATCAAAACCGCGACCTTTTTTCATTTTGTGCGCAAGTTTTTGTGCCTTGCGCTTGTCGATCTTCTGTTCCGCCTCTTCGATCAGCGACATGATGTCGCCCATGCCGAGAATGCGCGAGGCAATGCGGTCCGGGTAGAACGGCTCAAGCGCTGCAACCTTTTCGCCCATACCCATAAACTTGATCGGCGCGCCCGTTACATGCCGCACCGACAGCGCTGCACCCCCGCGCGTATCTGCATCAACCTTGGTAAGTACAACGCCGGTCAGTGGCAACACCTCGCCGAAGGCGCGCGCAGTATTGGCCGCATCCTGGCCGGTCATTGCATCGACAACGAACAGCGTTTCTGCAGGGTTCAGCGCTTTATGCAACTCGCCGATTTCACGCATCATGTCTTCATCAACCGCGGTGCGACCGGCAGTATCGACAATCAACACGTCGTTCAGCGATGCGCGCGCAGCATCGAGCGCACCTTTCACGATCGCAACCGGTTTTTCACCAGCGTCGCTGGGATGAAAATTGACACCCACTTCGTCGGCAAGCGTCTGCAGCTGTTTGATCGCAGCGGGGCGATATACGTCTGCACTGACCACCAGCACGGATTTTTTCTCGCGTTCGCGCAGGTGCCGCGCGAGCTTCGCCACCGTGGTCGTTTTACCGGCGCCCTGCAAGCCCGCCATCAGGATGATCACCGGCGGTTTCGTTTGCAGGTTCAGTGGGCTATTGGCCTCGCCCAGCGCCGCCTGCAGTTCAGCCTGTACGATTTTCAGGAAGGCCTGCCCGGGCGACAGCGCGCTGGAAACCTCCTGACCCATCGCACGCGCTTTCACCGCTGCAGTGAAGTCCTTGACCACAGCCAGAGCGACATCTGCCTCGAGCAGCGCCATGCGCACATCGCGCAGCGCCGCCTTGATATTATCTTCGCTGAGGTGCGCCTTGCCACCGACCTGGCGCAGGGTCTGGGAGAGGCGATCGCTTAAACTTTCGAACATGTCGGCGTTACCGGGATAAAGATTGCTTACAGACTGCAGATTTGGCACGCAGTATAACGCAGCCATTCAAAACACTTCACCCATGCCGGGCCAGCGGCACCATCGCAGCTCTCTATACGTATAGGTACTCCGTACGCTGTGGGCACTTCACTCGCTGTGGGCACTCGATACGCTGTGGGTACTCCACTCGCTGTAGGCACTCGATACGCTGTGGGCACTTCACTCGCTGTGGGCACTTAACACGCGAACAGCACTTCACTGGCCGGCAGTGCTGTGCCACACTTGGCGAGCGGTGTTTGCCGCGAAGAACAGGAAGATACGTTTCGATGCCCGATTCGACAAGCACAGCGCTGGCACTGGCGATCGCGGCAGCGTTGGCCTACGCTGCTGCCTCGCTACCGCTGGTTGTCGGCAAGATGCGGGCCACCGCCAGCCGCTCGCCGCTCTTAATCGGCACGCTCGCGGCAGTTCTGCACGCGTCCTTTGTTGCGCTGGGATGGCTCGCCTACGGTGGACTCAGCAGCAGCTTTTTCGATGCTGTATCGTTGAGCGCATTAATCGTTGTTATCGTAACTTTGCTTTACCAGTACTCACGTCAGCTGGCTGCGCTGTTGCTACCGGTATATCTCACCGCCGCGCTCAGTGTTGCCCTGGCAGCCGGTCTCGGTCACTACCAGCCTATTGATGCGGCGTCACCCGGCATGATGACGCATATCATTACCTCGATCACGGGCTATGGCCTGCTGTGCGTTGCCGCGCTGTACGCACTGATGCTGTCGGCAGCAGAACGCGGATTGCGCAAGGGCAAGCAGGGTCCATGGCTGCGCGCATTGCCTGCACTTGATGCAATGGAACAGCACCTGTTTTCCCTGTTGCTCGCGACCTGGGCGGTGATTGGCATTGCGATTGTTACCGGTATGCTTTATGTCGACAACATGCTTGAACAGCACCTTGTACACAAAACGGTATTTACGCTGGTATCGTGGATTGCGCTTGCCGCGCTGCTGGTTGGCAGGAAATTTTACGGCTGGCGTGGTCGCACCGCAGTGCGCTGGACACTGATTGCTTTCGCAACACTGGCGCTGGGCTACCTCGGCTCCAAATTCGTGCTCGATGTAGTCCTGCAGCGGGTCTAATCCGGCAAATAAGCACCCCTACGCGCATCGCCGCCTGCTATGCAATAGCAAATGCAGTAGCATAGAAGCAAGCCCCGCGGCTGTGCATTGGCGGAAAATGCGCTTGCCAAAAACAGGGCGCTGGCCCACCATGGCCCCCTCAAATGGCAGCACGAGGCTCCGCATTTTCTTGGCCGACATTCCTTTAAGCTGGCTGTTCACAGTCCTGTTTATCCTGATACTGTGTTCAGCATTTTTTTCCAGCTCTGAAACCGGCATGATGGCGCTCAATCGCTAGCGTGTAAATCACCTGTAGGCAGAGGGGCACAAGGGCGCGCACAAGGCCTTGCGCCTGCTGCGCAGGCCCGACCGCCTGATCGGCCTGATCCTGATCGGCAACAACCTGGTTAATATCGGGGCTGCCTCGCTGGCAACACTTATTTTTGTGCGTATCTATGGCGATGCCGGCTACCTGATTGTCACCCCCGTGCTGACCATCGTGATTTTGCTGTTTGCCGAAGTTACGCCTAAGACTTACGCCGCGCTGCACCCGGAACGTATCGCCTTTCCCGCCGCTTATGTATTGCAACCGCTGCTGATACTCTTTTATCCCCTGGTGTGGCTGGTTAACCAGATTTCGAATGGATTAATCAAGTGGATGGGCGGTGACCCCGAGTTGCAACAGGACCAGCCGCTAAGTTTCGATGAATTGAAACTGCTGGTGCAGGAATCCGGCAGCAGCTTCCAGCGCAAGCGTCGCGGTATGTTAATGAATATTCTCGATCTGGAAAATGTCGAGGTCGATGACATCATGATTCCGCGCAATGAGATTTACGCGATCGATATTAACGCCGACCAGCAAACCATATACGATCAGATACGCGCCAGCGAATATACACGCGTGCTGTTGTATCGTGACGAACTTGACGACCTGATAGGTATATTGCATTTGCGCAGCACCTCGCGCTTTATTAATCCGGAAAGCAATGGCGAGAGCAGCGGTCTTTTGCGCATCGACAAACGCGCGATGATTGAAGCGGCGAACGAACTCTACTACGTACCCGAGGGTACTCCCCTGCACACACAGCTGTTTAATTTCCAGCGCGAAAAGCGGCGGATCGGAGTCGTGGTAGATGAATACGGCGTGGTGCTTGGGCTGATTACAATCGACGATATTCTCGAGGAAATCGTAGGCAACTACACAACCAACTTTGCCGAGCAGTTACCGGATATTACCGATGCGGGCGACGGCAGCTATGTTATTGCAGGGTCTGCAACCGTTCGCGACATCAACCGGCAGCTCGATTGGGATCTGCCAACCGAAGGGCCAAAAACGCTGAACGGCCTGTTGCTCGAGAAACTTGAATCTTTCCCGGATACGGCAGGCGTGAGTCTTGCAATAAACGGCTACTATTTTGAAGTATTGGTACTGCAGGACAATCGCATCAACATGGTCAGGGCAAAAGCTGCGTCCGGCACGCCCTAGCACTAACCCAATGAGTGTTTCGTGCTACAACACCCCGCCGGCGGCGCGAGCGCGCGCCCAGCTACGCGCGATCACCTTGCGCTTTTCTTCATCCGCCAGCCTTGACCACCCGGTTATTTCTTTCAGGCTGCGATAACAGCCGGTACAAATGTCGTCGCGATTGAGCACGCAGACATTGATACAGGGCGAAGCGACTCGCGTTTTATTATGTTCGTTTGCCATGCCTGCCTATTCGTCCATTGGCTGCAGGCTTTTGGCAAAGCGCGCCGCGTTTTCAACGTAGTGTGCAGCGCCCTGCGCGAGCGCCTGCCGCTGCGCTTCGCTGACTGTCCGCACTACTTTGCCGGGGCAGCCCAGCACCATCGAGCCATCGGGGATTACCGCGTTTGCAGTAACCAGCGCGCCGGCACCAATAATGCAGTGACGGCCTATTCGCGCACCATCCAGTACAATCGAATTGATGCCGATCAGGCTGCCATCGCCTATGGTGCAGCCGTGCACCATTGCCTTGTGACCAATCGTGACATCTTCACCCACATGCAGCGGAAAACCCGGATCTGCGTGCAGCACCGAATTGTCCTGCACATTGCTGCGCGCACCTATTTCTATGCGTTCAACGTCGCCTCGGATCACCACACCGAACCATACGCCGACCCTGTCGTGCAGTACGACATCGCCAATCACCGATGCGGAAGGTGCAATAAAGTGGCCTGCGCCCTGCAGTTGCGGGCGCAGGTTATCGAGTGCGTAAATCATGCAGGTAATCCCCGGTAAGTTTTCCAGTGCAGAAGCTGGCTTGGCGGCCGGTGTGTTTGCAGCTTCGATGCAGGACGGCAGTCGCCATGCGCTGGCGCGAAGGTTTCGCGTCGCTGGCGCCGCATAATAACAAAACGGCGGTGCTGGATTCCCCTGCATCGCGAAGGAAAATCTTTCGTTTTTTCAGCGGCTTGCGGCGCGATAGTCAGCAAGCTGGCACAAATTTTTGCAGCATCTTGATTAATAATTGATCAGATAGATCGAATTGGCTATAATGCACTCACTTTTTGACCGCTCCTGTTCGGGCAAGACGAATAAATTCAATAATCGTCGCCTGTGCAAACATCGGCCAGAGCGCGCAAGCAGCCAGCATAATAAAGGCGCGGCGCGAAAGGTAGTTTCCCCGGCCGCTAGATGCGGGCTTGCGGAAACACACACTATTCAAATAAAGTTTTTGTACAACAACGGGGTAGGAAGCTTTTACCATGTCGAACGAAAACAATAACGGCTCTGCGAGCACCGACGATGCAATGGTTTACGACGAATTCGGCAAACCCACTCTGCCCGATTTCGATACCCTGCGCAACATCGCGCGCAACAATCCTGAAGGTCTTGAGCGGCTGCGTGTAGCGCTGTGCCAGAAAGTTATCGAGGAGGCGCCAGAGCATTCTCGCGCGCGTCTCGAAGGGCTGATGTTCCAGATCAATGCGCGCCGCAAGCTGGCGCGCACCGAGTTGGAAGCCTGCGAAGACATTTCGCAGATGATGAATGCCTCGCTGAAACGCATGCAGGCGATGCTCAAGGACCTGCGCACCATCCAGTCGGAAAGCATCCTGCTTTCAACCCGAGGTTACCTGGGCGATAGCGGCCCGCGCGTCGGTAGCGACGCCGCGCAAGTCATCCCTTTCAGGCGACGCAAGCGTAAGCAGCAACGCGATTGATCGCCGGGTTCACGGCGCTTCGGCATTCACGCGCCAGTACTGGTAGGCAGGCTTTTCGTAGGGGTGAGCCTCGCATAGTGCCGCGATAACCGCTGCGAGCACGTCGTCCGTGCAAACCATTTCGACCATGAACTCCTCTACTGCTTCCACTTTGCCCTGCGCGCCAAGCGCAGGCTTGCTGCCTGCCAGTGGCCGGAACTGGCCGCTGCCCTGCACTTGCCAGGCGCAACAGTCGTAATCGCCAATGCGACCTGCGCCTTTATCGAACATCGCACGCTTGACAGCTTCCAGCGCATCAACAGGCACATAAAAACTAATCCTGAACATCAACCCCCTCCCGCGTTTGCAGATCATGGTAAAAGCCCTGTACAAAGGCATCCAGGCGCTGGCCAGCAATCGCATCGCGCAGCCGCTGCATCAGGTTTTGGTAGTAGCGCAGGTTGTGAATCGTATTGAGCTGGCCGCCGAGCATTTCGCGGCACTTGTCGAGGTGATGCAGGTAGGCGCGGCTGAAATTCTTGCAGGTGTAGCAGTCGCAAAACGGATCCAGCGGGCCGGTGTCGTGGCGATTGGCCGCATTACGAATTTTCACCACACCCTGTGATGTAAACAGGTGCCCGTTGCGCGCGTTGCGGGTCGGCATTACACAATCGAACATGTCCACGCCGCGCAACACGGCTTCGACCAGGTCCTGTGGTGTACCGACCCCCATCAGGTAGCGCGGTTTGTCGGCCGGCATTTTGTCGGCGATGCCATCGAGGACGCCGAACATTTCCTGCTTGCTCTCTCCAACCGACAGGCCGCCGATCGCGTAGCCATCGAATCCGGTTTCGACCAGGCCAGCCAGCGAACGCTCGCGCAACTCGTTATGCATGCCTCCCTGTACGATGCCAAACAGCGCGGCACTATTATTGTTTGCCTCGTGCGCACGTTTGCTGCGTGTGGCCCAGCGCAGCGACAGCGCCATAGACGCTTCAGCCTGCTCGAAGGTGGCTGGATGTGGCGTGCATTCGTCGAAACACATCACGATATCGGCACCGAGTTCGCGCTGCACCTGCATACTCTTTTCGGCATCGAGAAATACTTCGCTGCCATCGATGGGTGAGCGGAATTTCACGCCCTCCTCGCTGAGCTTGCGCAATTTGCCCAGGCTCCAGACCTGGAATCCACCCGAATCGGTAAGAATGGGCTTATCCCAGCCCATAAAGCCATGCAGGCTGCCGTGCTGTTGTACGACTTCAGTACCGGGGCGCAGCATTAAATGGAACGTATTGCCGAGCACAATATCGGCACCGATCTCGTGAATATCCCGCGGCAACATGCCCTTGACGGTGCCATAAGTACCCACGGGCATAAAGGCGGGCGTGCGAACTACACCGCGCTGAAAAACAAGCTCGCCCTGGCGCGCCGCGCCGTCGCGCTGCTGAATATTAAATTTCACGAATGGGGGCTACCGGTTAGACCTGCTTTACGCGCAACATGATCGCCGGCAATCAGGCGATAAACATCGCGTCGCCGTAGGAGAAAAAACGGTATTGTTCGCGCACAGCTTCGGCATAGGCATGCATGGTCTGCTCTTTACCGGCAAAGGCACTGACCAGCATCAGCAAGGTGGATTCCGGCAAATGGAAGTTGGTGAGCATCGCATCGACGTAGCGAAAGCGATAGCCGGGGCGGATAAACAAATCCGTGTCGCCATAGTAAGGTTCGATCCAGCCCGGCAGCGGGCTTGCCGTTTCGATGCAGCGCACCGACGTCGTACCCACGGCGATAACGCGATTGCCGCGTACTTTGGTTTCGCGCAGCAGGTTACAGGTATCCGCGCTAACCTCGGTATATTCGGCATGCATCTGGTGCTCGTCGAGGTTATCAACCCTTACCGGCTGGAAGGTACCCGCACCCACATGCAGGGTAACAAAGGCCGAATTAACACCTTTTTCAGCCAGCGCATCCAGCATGTCGCGGTCGAAATGCAGGCCGGCCGTGGGTGCTGCGACGGCCCCCTCACGCTTGGCATAGACCGTCTGGTAGCGCTCTTTATCGATCTCCTCATCGGCGCGATCGATGTAGGGCGGCAGCGGTATGTGGCCAATTGCCTGTAAAATCATCGCCAGCGAGACATCGCCCTCGCTCTCGACCAGGTACATGTCGTCGACCTTGTCGAGCACACGCAGCGTAAAATCCTGATCGAGCCTGATCAAAGTTCCTTGCGCCGGCGTCTTGCTGGCACGAATCTGTGCGATGCCACGGGTGCCGCCGGTGATGCGCTCCAACAACACCTCAACTTTGCCACCACTCTCTTTTTCGCCATAGAGCCTGGCCGGAATCACTCGGGTGTCGTTAAAGACCAGCGTATCGCCGGGTTCGATGAGTGCCGAGAAGTCTGCAAAAGCACGGTGCGATATAGCGCCGGAGCTACGCTCGAGTAACAATAGCCGCGAGTCACCACGCTGTTCAGCGGGTCGCTGGGCGATGAGCGCTTCGGGGAGCTCGTAGTGGAAATCCTGTCTTTGCATTGCAGTCTGGCTTGGCGGTTGAACGCGCGACATTATAGCCATCGACGCATGCGAAAGTCTTTTGCTTGCGCGACCTTATTGCGTTGTTATAATCGCGCGCTCGCCGGGCCAGCTGCCGGCGCTTCGCACCCTGCCGGGGTGGCGAAATTGGTAGACGCGCCGGATTCAAAATCCGGTTCTGGCAACAGAGTGCGGGTTCAAGTCCCGCCCCCGGCACCATCTAAAGGAAAAAACTCGGCGCTTGCGCCGGATTCATCGCATACAAGTTCGCGGTTCTGGCAACAGAGCAAGGGTTTCACTTCCGCTCCCGGCACCATGCTCGATAAAAAGGAGTCTGTTTACTTGATTCAGCATGAATTAATTAAACAGCCTCCTTTTTTTACGAATACATTGCCACCATGCGGACAGGCAATCAATTTGCAGGAGATAAACGCCGCGTTACCTCATGCACAGCGCCAGCGCGCCAAACCTGCAGAGGGAATTGCTTTGCTGGAGTATCACCAGTAACCAGCGATCCGCCAGAGCCGTGATCGAAGCGTGGTCTTGCACCAACAAATACCAAACAACGTCGCCAGAACTGTCGAGCAGCTAGACTTACAGCCGCAAAAACTCCGCACGTCATAGCAAATCCATCAAGCGAAACTGCATAATGTTCAAGTCTTTCTTTCTCGACAAAAAATGGTTCACCTGGTCGCTACTTGGCTCGCTCGTTATATTACTGGCGACCTGGTACAAGGTGCAGCTGGATGTGCAGATCAATGAGTGGTTCGGTGATTTCTACAACATGATACAAGAGGCGCTGGCGACGCCGGGCGCGGTTGAATTCGAGTCATTCCTCGGCAAATGTCTGACCTTTGCCAGGATTGCCGGTATTTATATTCTGGTCGCGGTAATACTGGAATTCTTCGTACGCCACTACATTTTCCGCTGGCGCACCGCGATGAACAACTTTTACATGTCGCACTGGGGCAATTTGCGCCATATCGAAGGCGCAGCGCAGCGCGTACAGGAAGACACCATGCGCTTCGCGCGAATTGTGGAAGCACTTGGCGTGGCGTTCCTGCGTTCGATCATGACGCTTATCGCGTTCCTGCCGATCCTGTGGGGATTGAGTGAGCAGGTTACTGAATTGCCCTGGATAGGGCCGGTCGACCACTCGCTGGTTTACCTTGCCATAATTTCCGCAGCCTGCGGCACCGTTCTGCTGGCGATTGTCGGTATAAAATTGCCGGGGCTGGAATTCAAAAACCAGCGCGTAGAAGCGGCATACAGAAAGGAACTGGTGTTTGGAGAGGATCATGCCGAGCGCGCTGACCCTCCAACGGTAGGCGAGTTGTTTTTCAATATTCGCAAGAACTACTTCAATCTCTATCGACACTACCTCTACTTCGACATCGCAAAGTGGTCATACCTGCAGTTCACCGTGATTGTGCCCTACATAATGATGGGGCCAACCATCGTTGCCGGGGCAATTACACTAGGCGTGCTGCAGCAGATATTGCGAGCTTTCAGCAAGGTGGAAGAGTCTTTCCAGTTCCTGGTAAATTCCTGGTCTACGATTGTTGAGTTGATGTCAATCTACAAACGCCTGAAGGCGTTCGAACTTACCATTAAGGGCAAACCGTTTATCGAGCACTATCCGGCAGATGCCTAGGCGGGTAAACTTTTACCATGGCAGCGAAAGCGGCCAGAGAGAAACCAAAAAAAGCCCGCTGATGCAGGCTTTTTTTGGTTTAGATAGAGAGCAATATCGTTGCTGCAATAGCCAGGCAAATCGACCCGGCAGTGACCTCGTAGGCCTTTAATTTCAAATCCATCGTCGCGGTCTCCCGTTTAATCAATCTGTGGGCATGCGCTGACGCGTCGCCCTATTGATTAAATGTAGACCAGCTCCGCTGGCTTGCACATTGCGTAACAACAGGGTGTGAAAAACAGAACGCGAGTCGCAACCTGCAAAACCAGAAAGCAAACCGTTTAGCCAGCCCGTGGCCACAACCGGATGATCAGTACCATGCAGCTGACCCAAACGCCCAGCGCCATGAAAAACAAAGCTTTTTCGGTGGGACAGCCAACAGTGGTGCAACTGAGCTCGGTATAGGGAAACAAGCCGAGCGGCGTGAACAGGTGAAAGAAAATTGCGCCGGAAATAATACCGAGGCCCAGCACAGCGCCCCAGAACCGGCTCGCGGGCACAAGAATCAGGGCCGAAGCAAGCAGTTCCGCAAAACCTATCAGCAGACCGCCGTGCTGGCCAAACCACTGGCCAAAGCTGCCAAGGCCAATATCGCTCATCCACTGGCCGACGGTCTGGAAAATATAAATCGTAATGTCGGCAGGCTCGCCTACCAGGCCGGCGAATTTAAAAAACAGCGACTGGATAAAGACAAAGGCCACGTAAATCGCCAGCGACATGTTGATATAACTTCGCATTGTGCAAAACCCTTTACTTGCTCGTGTGGCGCTGTAGCCTGGTACTGTAGCCTGGCGCTGAAAAAATACAGGCGCAGCCGAATCGTACGCCAGTTTCGCACAGCAGCGCCTTACCTGTCATTAATTCAAGGTAAACATACACTGGAGCGCCAACGGTGTTCAGGCCTTGTGCAGTAGCACTCGAATAAACAGCAATCCGCCCAGCAACGCGGTATAGAGGAAAGCCTCGCCGTAATCACTGCGCACCTGCCACCACAGGTGTACCAGAACCAGCACTGCAGCGAGATACACAAGCTGGTGCAGTCGCTTCCACCGCATACCCAATTTTTTCTGCCAGCCTTGCGTCGAAGTAACGGCAAGCGGCAACAAACATAGAATCGCCGCTAAACCCGCCACGATATAGTTGCGCTCGGAAAACTCGATTGCAAGTTGCTCGAGATTGAGACCGACAATGAAAAGTGCAAAAGCGAGCAGGTGCAAACAGGCATAGAAAAAACAGAACAGGCCGAGCAGGCGCCGGTAGCGCAGCCATTCTGCGTTGCGTGTAAGCTTGCGCAGCGGCGTAATCGACAAGGTGGCAATCAGCAACCACAATGCGCAGAGGCCGAGCTGGTGGACAATTTCTTCGCCAGGATCCGGCCCCAGTTTACCCTGCGTTGCTGCATACCAGAGCAGAAGAAGCGGCAGTGTCGCGATTGTCCACAGCACCGACTTGATCGCCACGCGGCGTTTTTTGCTCACCATCAATTCATTTCAAAAAAATGCTTAGGCCTATTTTGGGGGGAATATCGCTGCGCCGGGTGCCAAAGGCGTTAATCAATAATTTTTTGCAAGATCGAGCCCTTTATATAAGGGCGCAACCTGATCAGCGTAGCCATTGAACATCGAAGTGGAAATGCGCCGCGGATTTAGCAGGCTACTGGGCAGGCGACGCTCGCTGGCCTGGCTCCAGCGCGGGTGATCGACCTCGGGATTGACGTTCGCATAGAATCCGTATTCCTGCGGCGCGCTGAGATTCCACGATGTGCGCGGCATCTGTTCGCTAAAACTGATGCGCACGATCGACTTGATACTTTTAAAGCCGTATTTCCATGGCACCACCAGTCGCAGCGGCGCGCCATTCTGTTTGGGGATCTCCTTGCCGTACATGCCGGTGGCGATCAGCGTGAGCGGATGCATCGCCTCGGCCATGGTCAGCCCCTCGACATAAGGCCAGTCTATGGTGCCAAAGCGACTACGCTGGCCTCGCATTTCTTCGGGCCTCAACAGGGTTTCGAAGCGCACATAACGCGCACGTGAAGTTGGCGCAAAGCGTTTGAGCAACTCACCGAGTGGAAATCCAATCCAGGGAATTACCATCGACCAGGCTTCAACGCAGCGCAGCCGGTAGATTCGCTCTTCCAGCGCGTGCGGGCGCAGGATGTCTTCCAGTGCGAATTTACCGGTGCGTTCGGCTTCACCATCGACCACTACCGACCACGGCTCGGTACTGAGGTTTTTGGCGTAACGCGCCGGATCGGTTTTATCGGTGCCAAACTCATAGAAGTTGTTGTAGCGCGTGGCATCCTCGTAAGGCGTCAGGGTCTCGCCGGTATAAAAACCCTGCGCCTGCCCTGCTACTTCGGCCGGTTTATATCCGAGTGTGGTGTCTGAGTGACTAATTCCTGCCGCGGAGGTGATGTTTATTGCCTGCGGTTCTGCATCCGCGCAAGCGGAAGGCAGCACAGCTATTGCTGCCGCCGCACCGATACCACGAATAAATTCACGCCGCGCGCGGTAAACGGATTCAGGCGTAATTTCACTGGCGGGAATAACAGATGGTCGATACGAGCCCGGCATTGCGGTCTCCAATCAGGCGGGAAAGGGATGTAGCAATACAGACCCTGGCAGCGGGGAAAAATTCCGATGCCAAAGGCTGGTTTATTTTTTTTCGCCCAAATAACGGTACAGCGCAATAATCGGGCCGGATAGCGCGTAGGTAGTTGCGACGAGAAAGAGCACGACCGGCGGATTGGCAGCGATCAATACCAGCATCAGCATAAAAAACAGCAGCGCCGCGACCGGCATGCGCGAACCGAAGTCGATGCCCTTGAAACTGCTGTAGCGCACATTGGTCACCATAAGGAAACCAACCAGCGCCGTTTGCACGGTCATTACCGCCACCAGCCAGCCCGGCAGCGTCGCACTAGTGTAACCGTACTCAAATCCCAGCCATACCGTGCTGGCAATCAAGGTTGCTGCCGGCGGGCTCGCCAGCCCGGTGAAGTAACGCTTGTCGGCAGTTTCTGCTGCAGCATTAAAACGCGCCAGCCGCACCGCTGCACTCGCTACGTATATGAATGCGACCGCCCAGCCCAGTTTGCCAAGCCCCGACAGGCACCACATGAACATGATCAATGCCGGGGCCAGGCCAAATGTCACCATATCGGAAAGCGAATCGAACTCCTGGCCGAACTTGCTCTGCGTATTGGTGAGGCGCGCAACGCGACCGTCGACACCATCGAGCAGCTGGCCGAAAAATATCGCCAGGCCGGCAAGCGCAAATTCACCGTTCATCGCTGCGACAATTGCATAAAAGCCCGCGAACAGCGCGGCAGAGGTGAACAGGTTAGGTAACAAATAAATGCCCGCCCGACGCTCTTTTTTTCCGCCAACCGATACTTCCTCGAAGTGTTCGTCGATGGGCAGGAACACCTCGCGCGAGGCTTCACTCGCCGGCGGCGTGCCCTGCTTGCCGCGCTCAGCCTTTGCGCCCGGCTCCTTTACGGCGTCGGCAGACTCTTCGGCGCCCGGGACTTTGCCTGATTCAAAAGTAGTGACGTTTTCGTGTTTTTTCATCGCTTATGTGCACCCCGGGGCAGGCACAGTTTTTATTTATGTGTGTTACGCATTACCTGGGCATACACCTTGACAGATAGCCGTGTTTTTACCCGCGCCAGCTAACAAGTAGAGTATTACAGGCCGATCTGCGAACAATATTAATTTGCCTGGCTTGCCGGGTGTCAGCCATCTTCGCCCGACTGCGCAGCCTGCCAGACCGCGCGCGTTAATGGCTCATCAAGACGCTGCTGCAAGGTACACAAGCCAATCTCAAATTCACCGTAAGGACGCAATGCCTCGCTCGCAGTATCTTCAACTATCTGTATGCTATCAGAAACAGGACTGCCAGCGAGCACAAGCTCCGGCACCAGTCCAACGCCACAACCCAGTGCCACCATCGATACGATCGCTTCGTGACCGGATACCTGCGCGTAAATTGCCGGTTTGATTTTCTGTGCACGAAACCAGCGGTCGAGGCGTTTGCGGCTCTCGCCCTGCTCGGCCACGATCCATGGCAGCGATTCCCAGTCGATGCTGCCTGATTGCATGCCGCGCTCAAGAACACGCTGCGGCTCGCAAGCGTCTCGCGGCGCAATGAATTTCAACTCGGTGCGAGCCAGCGTGCAAAATGCCAGTTGCCGGTCGAGCCTTTCCGGCTTCGCTGCGATGGCAAAATCGTCGTCACCTTGCAGCACCCGCGCCAGCGAATCGGCCTGGTCTCCGGTATGCAGATCGACTTCGACCTGTGGCAGCGACTGGCGCAACGCAGCGAGTATGCCGCTCAACAGGCTGTGGCTCGCCGTTACCGAACAGAACAGGCTGACGCTGCCCTGCAGCGTGTCGGTGCCAATGCCCAGGTCTTTTTCAAAGGCCTGCCAGGCGGCCAGGCACTCGCGCGCGTAAACCAGGTAGCGCTGGCCCGCCGGCGTCAGCGCCACGCGCCGGTTATTGCGCTGCAACAGCGCCACCCCCGCGCGGGCCTCGAGGCGCTGCAGCCAGCGCGACAATGCCGGCGGGCTCATAAAGTGACGCGCCGCCGTGCGTCCGAAATGCAAGGTCTGGGAAAGATCAATAAATAACTGTAACTCTCTGTTTTCCATTTATTTTTGCGTAAAAATTAAAGTAAATTCTTGGCCCCGAAGGCCACCTGGTTAGCGAGTATATTCCATAAATCGGAATATAAAATTTAATATATATCATTTTACGCAACACCTCCGCGCGCGTAAACTCTTCGGGTTCAGCTTACTTTTAAGCGGCGTACTGCAAGCCCTACGGGGACAAGCATCATGAGGACGGTTTACTTTTCCGCAGCAAGCTGCAGAAAAGTAAACCGTCCCCATCCCGTCACATCGAGGAAATACCGCCATGGCCAATTACTTCAATACCCTGCCTCTGCGCCTGCAACTCGCCCAACTGGGCAAATGCCGCTTTATGGGGCGCGACGAATTTACTCACGGCTGCGAATTGCTCAAAGGCAAGAAGGTCGTGATCGTCGGCTGCGGCGCACAGGGCCTCAACCAGGGCCTGAACATGCGCGACAGCGGGCTGGATATTGCCTATGCGCTGCGCGAATCGGCAATTGCAGAAAAACGCGCGTCGTGGAAGAACGCCACCGACAATGGATTCAAGGTAGGCACCTACCAGGAACTTATTCCCGGCGCCGACCTGGTCTGTAACCTGACCCCCGACAAGCAGCACTCCGATGTCGTCAGCACCATCATGCCGCTGATGAAACGCGGCGCCACTCTCTCCTATTCGCACGGTTTCAATATCGTCGAGGAAGGTATGCAGATTCGTGATGACCTCACGGTGGTAATGGTTGCGCCAAAATGTCCCGGCACCGAAGTGCGCGAAGAGTACAAGCGCGGTTTCGGTGTGCCCACGCTGATTGCGGTGCATGCAGAGAATGACCCGAACGGTAATGGGCTCGATATAGCCAAGGCATACGCCTCGGCAACCGGCGGCGACCGCGCCGGCTGCCTGGAATCGTCGTTTATCGCCGAAGTGAAATCCGACCTGATGGGTGAGCAGACCATCCTCTGCGGCATGCTGCAAACCGGCTCGATCCTGTGCTTCGACAAAATGGTCGAGAAGGGTATCGACCAGGGCTACGCCTCGAAACTTATCCAATACGGCTGGGAAGTGGTCACCGAAGGCCTCAAGCTCGGCGGCATTACCAACATGATGGATCGCCTGACCAACCCTGCAAAAATTGAAGCCTTTGAACTGGCCGAAGAACTGAAAGACATCATGCGCCCGCTGTACGAGAAGCACCAGGACGACATCATGACCGGGCATTTCTCGAAGACCATGATGGAAGACTGGGCCAACGATGATGCCAATCTGCTGAAATGGCGCGCGGCAACTGCCGATACTGCCTTCGAGCAAACCCCTACGGGCAACATGGAAATTACTGAACAGGAATACTACGACCACGGCATCCTGATGGTTGCGATGGTCAAGGCCGGCGTGGAACTGGCGTTTGAAACCATGGTTGCAGCAGGCATTATCGACGAGTCGGCTTATTACGAATCGCTGCACGAAACGCCGCTGATTGCGAACACAATCGCACGCAAGAAACTGTATGAGATGAACTGCGTTATTTCAGATACCGCCGAGTACGGCTGCTACCTGTTCGATCACGCCTGCAAGCCGCTACTGAAAGACTTCATGTCGCGCATCGATACCGACGTGATTGGCAAAGGACTGGACGAGCAGGACAACGGCGTCGACAACCAGCAGCTCGTCGCAGTAAATGCCGCGATCCGCAATCACCCGGTTGAAAAAATCGGCACTACGCTGCGCGCGTATATGACTGATATGAAACGGATCGTGTAGTAATTGGGGT
>JBATGO010000083.1:0-1675 GCA_049665845.1 Pseudomonadales bacterium
GAATCAACCCAGTGCAAATGGAATGCCACTACTGATAAAGCACACAGCCCTCTAAAAGCATCTAGTGCCTCGAATCTTTTATTCATCCATTAATACCGTTGACGCCTCGCAATTGACCCGTGCCATCCAATACGAGGGTGACAGCCGCAGAGGCGTTAAGTGACAGGCAGATTCGCCCAGTGCAGATGATTTCATGTTGTACTACAGGTCGATTCTTTTATTTTGACTTCAGTAAGTCGAACCCGGATGCCAAGCGATGCACAGGCAAATCCGTCGGGTTGTTTCGGTGTCAGGTGAGACACGCTTCCAGAATAACACTGTCGGTCGATGTTCGGGAGTGTTTTTTGATCAGTTGATGGGGGAGGCATAAAAAGCATGGGTATCATTAGTTTGGCTGACCGTTTTTGGCGAAAGGAGTCGTTGCCTGCCAGGCCAACCCGACACAGCTAGCACAAAGGGCGAAAGAAACTAATAAAAACCAACCTCCCCCGGCGGTCGCGTTTTAAAACGCTTGTGCTGCCAAAGATACTGCGCTGGATGTTTTTTAATTCCCGCCTCCAGCGCACGATTCCACTCTATAGCATCCGCCTCAGCATCTTCGCCAAAGTCCTCCGACAGTGGCTCAAACACAACCTCGTAATGCCCACCTGCATGCCTGAATTGGCTAACAAATAAAATATTGGCTCCCGATTCGCGCGCAATCCAGCTTGGCGTCGAAATGCACGCCGTACTTACGCCAAAAAAAGGCACAAACAAATCGCATTTCCTGCCCATGTCCTGGTCGGCTGCGTACCAGACTTCGCCGCCCTGTTTGATAAATTCGATCATCGGTTTCAAGCTTCGTTTATTGTAGGCGCTTATGCCGTAGTGCCGTCGCCGACCACATTCAATCATTCTATCGATTACCGGATTCTTATTGGCCCGGTACATATAACCTGGTTTCACCAGCTGCGAAGCGATCAGCGGCAACGCCAAGTCGAGCACGTTAAAGTGCCCGCCAATCAGCAAGGTTCCGCGCCCCGACGCCTGCGCTTTTAGCAAGTGCTTTTTACCTTTAACTTCAAGCCGCGCAATAAGCGGTGCGACATCTCGCCACCAGGAGTGCGTGGATTCTAAAAAGCCTTGCGTAGTAGCGACAAAACTCGCTTCGGCAATTGCGTTGTGTTCACTATCAGAAAGTTCAGGCATACATATAGCAATATTTGTTTTCGTAATACGCGCGCGGCTTTTAAGGTTGCGATAGATAACACCGCCCAACCAGGCGCCCAGCACTTGCTTTCTGGCAAGCGATAGACGAGACAAGCAATAAAGCGTAAATACCGTCAACCAAGCGGCGAAATGTTTGGGGTGATACAGGGGGGCAAGGAATTTTTCGGTTGGCATCGATGATTTCTGCTTAGGTGGGCCAAGCGCGCCAACATAGCATAGGCTTTCGCTAAAGTATCAACTGCTCAGCGGTCTTTTTCTTGAATTAGAGCAGGGGCAATATTCATAGTGGACCCGCCATCCTCGACTCGCCACAGATATCGTGATGACAGAACACCCGTTCGCACCATATGTCCGCACACTCGGCAAGGGCACGCAAAGAAGCCGCTCGCTAACGCGCGAGGAAGCGCGGCAGCGCAGCTAGTAATCATTACTTTTTCAATATTTCAGTGGACCGCTCCGTGTCGTA
>JBATGO010000084.1:0-9253 GCA_049665845.1 Pseudomonadales bacterium
TGAGTAATTAAGTGCGCCACCGTTCCCAGTGGCTCCGCTGAATTGGACTCTCAAGAGAATCTCAAGAGGCAAGAGATAACTGCCCGATATGCCGTAGCATGAACGAGCAGGTGCAATTAGGTAAGTATCGAGAACTTAAGCAGTGCGGTTGCGTCCCGAAGACAGTGCTCTACCAAGCTGAGCTACACTCCGACAACTGCTCCTGACCGCAAGAGTTTATCCGCAGGACGACGGGTGATCAAGAACCGCGGCAAACCGGTGCCGCTGTGCCCCGGCCTCGCAGTGTGGCCGCGGCTAGAGGTGGTAAAAGAGTCCGAAGTAGGCGCCGTCGATGGTCAGGTCCACTTTGATATCGTCGATGTCATCCAGGTCGAGAGCCATGCGCCGGAAGCCAAGCTCGACGCCCGCACCCAGCGCGTGTTCGTACTGTAGCGCCGCTTCAAAATCGACAAACATGTTATCGCCGTCTCCCAATGCGTTGGCGGCGACCGAAGCAGACAGGCCGGAAAGCGGCAGGTCGAAGCGCGCCTTGCCGTACAGCAGTGGAACCGGGGAATCGAAGTCTTCGCGGGCGGATTGAGGACCCGAAGTTTCTTTGATGCTTACGAATCCATCGAAAAATCGGACGGTAAGTCCAAGATCCAGAGATATCCAGTTGTCGAAAACTTGATAGTAGAAAGTAGCATCGGTATGACTAAGATCGGCTTCTGTTCGTACTTCAATGTTAGCGTTGTAAGTGGCATCACCGTACTTAAATTGCTGAGATGTTAAGTTAGTTTCCGCTACTTCAAGTTCCGTTTGTTGGAGCTTTATATTTGGAAGAAATGGTACCGGGTGTTCGATCGCTAAGTAGAAGACATTGCCATCATCTTCATCCAGGCCCAAGTCATTATTGAAATCGATTTCTTCGCCTGGGGCGCCATTATCAGCGTCGAGATCTTGGATAGACCCATCATAGTTTTGTGTCCACTGGCTGACGCCAGCGTAGACGCCGAAAATGCGGTCCGCCGAGGCGGCCTGGCTGAACGAGGAGGACACAATAGAGATGGCAATTACAGGGGCAAGTTTGTGCATGACGCGGGTTCCGGATAATCGGTAACAGGATCGATAAAAGAAAGCCTAGCAAAGCGTGCCCTGCCTGCAGCGTAATCCGTACAGGCCCTGAGCGATTGTTAAAAATTGCAGTTTGTTGTGTGTGCTGCACAGCAATTGCACAGGCATCGCTTAGCGCCGCGCCGCGATCAACAGCGTTTATTGGCGGGGTGCCTGCAGGCGAATTTGTTCGAAGGCCACGCTGCGGGATTCTGTTTGGCCGCTGGTAAAACAGATCAGGCCAGCGATATCGGCCATATCCATTGCGCGCTTTTGCGGCGCTGTGCGAACTGTGTCAAGGTCGATGAGCAGGGTCTGGCGACCCGCATGAAGCGTGAAACTGCGATTGAAGCGGTCTGTGAACTGGTAATTGTCTTCGTGCTTGCGATCGTGCACACGACAGGTGATCACGAGCGCATGGGCTGAAAGATTGTCCAGCTCTATCGCCAGTTCCCGGTATCCAGACCAGTCCCTGCGAAGGTGTTTCCAGTTCACGTGGGAATAGCCCCTGGAGCGAAAGTGCGCCAGCAGCTTGCCCTTTTGAAATTGCGTAGCAATGTTGGCGCTATGCCGTCCCAGCTCCAGTCTCGAGTTGTACGCTGCCAAAATCGGAAACTGCCTGGCTGCGAGCCGCTCGTCCGCGATTGCTTTCCACAGCGGCATCAGTGCCAGCGCGGCGGCGCAGGTAAGTATGCCCAGCACCGCGACCAGCATGCGAAGCGGCACCGCGGTAATACGATCAGAAAAATAGTTGCGCATTATCAGCACGAAAGTGCAGCAGCCGACCAAGGCGCCGATAACATTCAGTGCGACGTCCTGCAGCGAGGGCTCGCGGCCGAAAAAGCCCTGCAGGTATTCAAGCGCGCCGCCGACCAGCAACGCGGCAATCCCCACTATCGCAAATAACGGTACCAGCCTGAAGTTTTTAAGCAGCGTAGCCGATAACGCGCAAGAGCTCAGGGCGATGAAAAAGAAAAGCAGCAGGTGACCGACGTTCCAGAGTTCCAGCCAGCTTCGCTGTGACGGCAATACCGGGGTGATTCCCAGGAGCAGGAAGGCGGCGCTGGCAAGCACACCGAAGCATGCAAGCAGCGCGCACAAGCGCAATTGGCGAGCGGAGTAAGAGCGCTTGTCAGGCATGCAGTGCCAGTGCAGCGGGCGTGCGGGCAAGCGGGAAGGCGTTGCGCATGGAGCGCTAGTCGTTGATTCGCACCGCCAGAACGTCGCAGTTCGCACCGTGCAGGATCGCAGTTGCCGTTGAGCCCAGCAAGAGCTGCAGCCCGTGCTTGCCGTGGCTGCCGACGACTACAAGGTCGCAATCGTGTTCGCGGGCAAAGTTGTGTACACCACTGGAGGGCTTGCCGATTTTAACCTCACAGCGCGCTTCGGGAATCGAATATTTTGCGGCCGCCGCGTGCAACTCCTGTTCGGCGAACTCGATGGATTTTTCCTGGAAATCGACCGACAGGCCGCCCATGTAATTTTCCGGGTAGTAAATTGGCTCCACGATGTGAAGCAATCGTAATTTTGCAGCGTCGCCGCTAAGCGATAATGCGCGCTCGATAATTGCGTGATTGTCGTCGCAAACATCAAGCGCAACCAGGACATTCCGGTAGTTCGACATGGCAATGACTCCTCTTTCGGCGTAGCCACCGGGCAGTTCTTCATGCGGATGGCTAGTGATGCCTCTGAAACGCGGTCTGGCAGCGGTGCAGAGGGTTGCGCACGGTACGATTGGAAAGTACTACGAAAAGCCTGTTTTCGCAATCGCTTGTTCGCGTAGTACCCAGGCACAACCTTCACTTTGGCGCACCCCTATTGCATCAGGTACCATGCGCTGTGCAGGATTCGGCTGGTCGTAAAAAACTGGCCACATTCGCCGCGGGGGCGTACTTCAACTTGGTTTTCTTCCTGGTGTTATTTCTATTTGTGTTTTTTCGCGCTGGTGCAACCCGGCTCAGGGTTCCTTGCGCATTGTTTTTGTGCGCGGCACCGCTATTCGCCCAGGCGGAAGGCGAGACTATCGCACAGTCGCTGTTCGGTGATCTGCAGCGCATGGTGTTCCAGGTGCGCGTGATCGACAACGGCTCGGGCGATCAGTACAGCCTCGGCTCCGGCTTCCAGGTGTCGGCCGATGGCCTGGTCGCAACCAATTATCACGTGGTCTCGGCGTATGTAGACGAGCCCGAAAAATATCGCCTGGAGATACTCAACGCAGCCGGCGCCAAGCTACCGGTGAGCCTGCAGGCTATCGACGTTATTCACGACCTGGCGATCGTGCGCTCGGATGCACTGGGCAGCGATTTCCTGCAATTGGCGCAGGAGCCGCTGGGCAAAGGTGTGCGCATATATTCGATTGGCAATCCGCTTGATCTGGGCATGACCATTATTGAGGGCACTTACAACGGTTTGGTAAAGCGCTCGCGCTACCAGAAAATTCTTTTTTCCGGATCGCTTAACTCAGGCATGAGTGGCGGGCCCGCGGTGCGCGAGAATGGCCGGGTAGTCGGTGTGAATGTTGCCAAGGGCGGCGAACAGATCAGCTTCCTGGTACCCGCAGCGCGCTTGCACAAGTTGTTGACTGCTGCTGCGCAGAAGCCTGCTGGCGAGAACTTTCACGCGCAGATTCGCGGCGAACTTATGGCGGACCAGCAGGCTTTTACTGACGAGTTGCTGGCAGCACCTTTTGAGTCCAAGGTGCTCGGCGAGCTCACGATTCCGCTTAACCTGCACCAGGCGCTGCGTTGCTGGGGACACAGCGATAGCAAGGAAGAAGACAGGCATGAATCGGTGCATCAGCATTGTCGCTCCGACGACAATATTTTTATCGCCGGAGATCTCACAGTCGGCAGCTTTCACTACGATGCGGAATGGATAGAAACGAAAGAGCTGAACCCCTTGCAGTTTTATCGATTCCTCGAGTCGCGCTATACGCCCAGTTCGCTGGGCGGCTCGCAGGCAAAAAAACATGTTACCGAGTATGAGTGCCAGACCGACTTCGTCCAGTTACAGGGCGTGACCTGGAAATCGACCGCCTGTTTTCGCGCCTATAAAAAATTCGAGGGCTTGCTCGACGGTTTGCTGGTGATGGCCATGGTGGAATCGCGCAACAAGGCTGCGATCATCAAGGTCGCGGCGAGCGGATTTACCATTGAAAATACGCTGGCATTGTTCCGGGAAGTGATGGGGAGCCTGGAATGGAAACGCTAGTTATTGCGGTTGGCGAACAGCGCAGTACCGTCGCAGAAATTATTCGCGGCAGGCAAGCGCCGTTTACGTTGGGTCGCGCATTGCATAACGATGTAGTGCTAACCGATCCCTATGTAGGCGCGGAGCAGCTTCGTTTCTACCAGCGCGATGGCCACTGGTTTGCCACGGTGCTGGACGATGTCAATCCCGTAATGGTCAATGACGAACCCGTCGAAGGTGGTGACATAGCGCTGGTATGCGGAGACAGGCTGACCGTAGGCCGAACTCACCTTGAGGTCTACAGCGAGGATTACCGGGTCGAGCCTGCGCGCAAATTATTGTTGTCGAGCTGGTTGTATCAGGGCCGCCGCGCACTTTTTACAGCGCTGCTGGCAACGATTGCCGTCGCCGCACTCGATGCCTTGATCGATTACTTCGAATACTTCGAACAGCGAGACTGGGAAGGCCTGCTCAGTACGGCGCTATCAACAATCGCCATTATTATGGTGTGGGCCGGTATCTGGGCGCTGATCGGCAGGCTCACAAAACACCAGGCGCATTATGCGATCCAGCTACTGGTTACCGCTTTGGTGAGCGGCGTTATTTCGCTGGCACTGCCAATTCCTTCGTATATTGACTTCTGGTTTTCAAGTTACAGCCTGGCCGGGCTGGTCGGCTATGCGTTGGCTATCGCGCTGCTGGCGCTGTTGCTGCGCTGGAACATTTATTACGCCACGCATCCAGGACGCCCATGGCTAAGTGCGCTCGCCACGTCGCTGGCTTGCATATTGACCTATGCAGGCGTAACTGTGCTGCAGGAACCCGACTACAACCCTGCACCGCGTTATTCGACGAGCCTCAAACCGCCGTTTGCACTGTGGAGCAAGGGTAAGGACCTTGACGTGTTTCTCGCGCGCAGCGAAGCAATTGCAGAGGACCAGCGAAAAATTGCAGGCAGCGAAGAAAAGCATGACAAACAAGCTACGGGTGTCCTCACACCGGGTTCGACCGGCTCGCGCGGCGATAGCAATGAATATGACGCAGAGCCTTAGGCTGCCAGGTAATTCGATAATCATGTTGTATGAAAAAAACAATTTGCGATACCCCAGCGGCCTGCGGTGGTCGCCACCTTTCGGCGAGCCGCACGAAGTTGCCGACGGTGTTTTCTGGCTGCGCATGCCGCTGCCAATGCAACTCGACCATATCAACCTGTGGCTTTTACGCGACGGTGACGGATGGGTGATTGTCGACACTGGCATGTACGATCCAGGTTGCCAGCAAACCTGGGAAAAACTGTTTGCGTCATTCCTGTCACCCGCGCAGGTCAGGCGAATTGTAGTTACGCACTTTCACCCCGACCACCTGGGCCTTGCAAGTTGGCTGCAGGAGAAGTGCGGTTGCGACGTTTTTATCAGCGAGCCGGAATACGCGTTTTACTACTATTTGCGCACACGCGATTTTGATAACTACGCCGGGCGAGCTGAACAGATACAGCATGAACTCGGTATCGACGCTGCAACGAGCAAAATTTCCATCAAGGCATTTGGCGAGGTGAACAAGTCCAAAACCCTGGACGCTGCGCACTGCCAGTTCCTCGCTGACGGGGCGGAGCTCGAGATAGGCGGTCGACGCTGGAGGGCGGTGAGCGGCAGCGGCCATTCGCCGCTGCACCTGTGCTGGTACGCCGAGGCATCCGGACTATTACTGTCGGGCGACCAGGCGTTGCCGCGCATCAGCTCGAACGTGAGCGTATTCGTCGACAGTATCGACCAGAACCCGTTGCAGGCCTGGCTGGCCTCCTGCGCTAAACTGCGGCGCCAGATCGCCGCGGACACGCTGGTGCTGCCCGCTCACCAGGAGCCGTTTGTCGGCATAGGCGAACGTATGCAGCAACTCATTGACGGGCATGAAAGGGACCTGGATACCTTGCGCGCTGCGCTTGTTGAGCCGCTCTCCACGGAGCAGGCAAGTCACGCCCTGTTTCCCCGCAAGCTCGACACCTTCGGCCGGCTGATGGCGGTGGGCGAAACGCTGGCGCACATCAATTACCTGTTGGCGAGCTCTGAAATCAAAAGCCGTCTTGATGCCGACGGTATTCGTCGCTACAGTCGCGGCAGCGACTAGAGTGCCTGCCGCCCGAAAACCACCCGCGCTGCGCTTGCACAGCACAATTATCCTGAATTACCGGAAAGCTTATGGATCATCTGCTCGACTTCAGCGGTAAAACCGCGATTATCACGGGCGCCGGCAGCGGTTTCGGCGCCGCATTGGCGCTGGAACTCGCAAGCCGCGGCGCTTCACTGGTGCTGGCCGACATCAATGCCAGCGGGCTGCAGGCAACGGCGCGGAGTATTCTCGATGCAGGCGGTAGTGTGATTGCCGAGGTCGGCGACATAACGGAAGAGCAGCATTCGCGAAAACTGGTCGAACTTGCAGTCGATGAACTCGGCGGCCTCGATATTGCGGTTAACAATGCCGGGCTTGCGCCCGATCTTGGCACCACTGAACAAATCGATAGCGCTGTGCTCGACAAACAATTCAGCGTTAATGTAAAAGGCGTTGCCTTTGGAATGAAATACCAGCTTCCCGCGCTGGTGGCGCGCGGCGGCGGCGCGATACTGAATGTCAGTTCGATGGCGGGACTGGGTGGCGCACCGCTGGTGGCAAGCTATTCGGCGGCGAAGCACGCGGTGATCGGCCTGACCAAAACTGCATCGTTTGAGTACGCCGCACAAAATGTGCGTGTGAATGCGATCTGCCCCTTCTTTACCCAGACGCCGATGGTGATGGATTCGCCGATCAGCGGCGGCAGGAGTCTCGAAGAACTCAACCAGGCGCTGGCTCGCGGCTGCCCGATGAAACGCATTGCCGAACGCGATGAAGTCGTTTGCGTGATGCTGATGATGCTGTCACCAAAAAACACCTACATGAATGGCGTGGCGATTCCGGTAGACGGTGGTATGTCTGCAATTTAACAGCAACATCAAGGGATGGTCGGTATTGTCCGGCTAAGTCCAGCGGTATTGAATAAACGACTTAAACGAAGAGAGAAAATATATGAACGAACAGCGCGAATACGATGTGGTTATCTGGGGCGCGAGCGGATTTACCGGGCGTCTTGTGGCCGAGTATTACCTGGCGCAATACGGCGTGGGCCGCGAATTGCGCTGGGCGATGGCGGGGCGCAATGAAGCCAAGCTGAAGGAGGTACAGGTCGAAATCGGTGCGCAGGCAGTACCGCTGATCCTGGCCGACAGCCACGACCGCACCTCACTCGATGCAATGGTTGCGCGAACGCGCACCGTATTGACGACAGTCGGCCCCTACACACAATACGGTGATGAACTGGTAGCAGCCTGTGTCGAAGGTGGCGCGCACTACTGCGATCTTTCCGGCGAGCCTAACTGGATGCGCCGCACCATCGACCGGCACCATGATGCTGCGCGCCAGAACGGCGTGCGCATTGTGCACTGCTGCGGTTTTGATTCCATTCCGTCTGATATGGGCGTGTATTATTTGCAGCAGCAAGCCATGCAGCGCAAGGGCGAGTACTGCAATCAAATAAAATATCGCCTGCTTGGCATGAGCGGCGGTTTCAGCGGCGGCACGCTGGCCAGCCTGGAAGGTACCATGGCTGAAGCCAAGCGCGATGCCGAGGTGCGGCGCATGCTGACCCATCCCTACGGCCTTAACCCGCGCGATGCGATGGAAGGGCCGGACGGGCGCGACCAGCGTACCGTGATTTACGATAAGGACGCGCAGTCGTGGACATCGCCGTTCATTATGGGTCTGATTAACACGCGCGTGGTACGACGCAGCAATGCGCTGGCGGATTTTCACTATGGCAAGGAATTCCGCTACGATGAGTCGGTGCTCACCGGTGATGGCATGGCTGGCAAATTAAAAGGCATGGCTTCTGCGCTCTCGCTTGGCGTGTTGATGCTCGACCCGGCAGAGTCTTTCCTGCGCCGTACCGTCGACCGGTTTTTGCCTGACCCTGGCGAAGGACCTTCGCGCGAAAAACGCGAAGCCGGATTTTTTGCCGTGCGCTTTATTGGCTTGTTTGGTGATGGTGAAAAAATCGAAGCGAAGGTCAAGGGTGATCGCGATCCGGGCTACGGCTCTACCAGCAAGATGCTTGGTGAAAGCGCGGTATGCCTGGCAAAGGATGGCGACACGCTGCCCGACCAGTACGGTGTCCTTACGCCTTCGATTGCGATGGGTGATGCGCTGCTTGCGCGCCTGCAACAAAATGCAGGGCTGAGTT
The DNA here is from genome assembly GCA_049665845.1 of Pseudomonadales bacterium. Classification (GTDB taxonomy): domain Bacteria; phylum Pseudomonadota; class Gammaproteobacteria; order Pseudomonadales; family UBA7434; genus UBA7434. The sequence goes on from JBATGO010000084.1 coordinate 8,549, forward strand.
TCCAGCTCCAATAGCCTGTTTGGCCAGGACGACCTAAAAATCTGCTTTGTAGCTTTGCAACTGTTGTTGGGAAATGACCCGCAAGCCATTGGCGGCGGCGTTGTCGCCCAGGATCGCGTCGCAAATGCAGGCTGCAACCTTGTTAACCGCAACAAAATACGCGGGCAGAATTTTTGCCAGCGGCGCCATCAGCGGTGCCAGCGGAATGGGCAAGCCGCCTGCGCTGTGGCGTGTACCGTACATATTCGATGGTTGCAGTACCCAGGCACTGTGCGCAGGCGAGGCCTGCGCAAATGCTTCTGCCGCGGCCTGTGAGCGCTGTTTACCTGCATAATAAGCGAAGCGCTCTGTTTGCAGCGGGCGCGGAATCGCAGCGCCCATCAGCACCAGCTTTTTCACGCCTGCTATACGTGCAGCCTCGATGGCCTGGCAATTCGGTTTGCTGTTCATCATTAACTGATGCGCGTAAGCGCTGCGGGAAAAGGTCGGCAAAGGCGGCGAGCCGACCAGCGTGACTACGGCCCGCGCATCGTCAAACCATTCCGGTTCTGCATGGCCTGCATCGCCCGCTTGCCATTCGACTGCCTGCGCCCAGTCCTCTTTTTGCAGGTGCACGGGCATTGTGCCGCTACGCGAGATGCAGCGCACCTTCGCACCGCGCAGCACCAGCTGTTGCGCCGCATGGGTGCCGACAAATCCATTGCC
>JBATGO010000085.1:0-28252 GCA_049665845.1 Pseudomonadales bacterium
AAAATGAAGAAGCCATGCAATGCTCGCGCGAGCTGGCGCAACAGGAGGGTATATTCGTCGGCATCAGCGCCGGCGCAACTTTTGCCGCAGGTTTGCAGGTGGCCAAAAAAGCGGAGGACGGAAGCAATATATTGTGCATGCTGCCTGATACCGGCGAGCGCTACCTCAGCACACCGCTGTTTGCAGGCATCGAAGCCGAAATGGACGACGAAGAAAAAGCGCTTCTGTAACCAATCCTGCGGGGACAGATTACTTTTCCTGAGCCGCTGGGCCGCTCAGGAAAAGTAATCTGCGCGCTTGGTTGGCCTATTCAAACCGCGCTACAAGATGGGCGCGCCTGCCCTGTGGGTCCCACACTTCGGCGCACTCAGCCGACTTGTCGCTTGCGCGATAGAAATGCACTTTACCGGGCAGGAAAACGGGCTGCTTGAAATCACATTTTACGCGCAGCGCATCACCCATAGTCGGTTCGACTTCCGCGCATACACGCGCCTTGGTCCACATGCCGTGCACAATCTGGCGCTTGAAACCCAGCATTTTGGCGGTAAGCCTGTACAGGTGAATGGGGTTGCGATCGCCGGAAACTTTCGCGTAACGCCGACCCAGGTCGGCGCCCAGCTGCCAGGGCTCGGCCGTAGACGAGCAGGGTTTTCGCCCTGCAGGCAAAAGCTCCAGCGCTGCAGGCGAATCCTTGTCGAATGCCTTGTTCTGCATGCGGCACAGATTCACTGATCGATCTTCCCAGACCAGCTCACCGTCGATACTCGCAGTGAGACTCGTGGCAATAAGCTTGCCGCGGCGGTGCCCGGCGACAGGCTCGAAGCTGCAGGCGAAGTCGTAGTGCGCAGCGGGTGGCAATGCCTTGTGCCGCGTAATTTCGTTTTGAATATGCACCAGGCCAAGCAGCGGGAAGTCGCAGTTGTCGTTTAGCAGCATTGCAAGCTGCAAACGAAAAGCCAGCACATGCAAATAGGTTAATGGCAATGAGTCAGCGTCACCGAACCCACACACTTTTCGGTACTGGGCGAGGTGCTGCGCGTCAATACGCTGGCCCCTGTAGGCAAAAGTTTGTTCCGGCAGACGCGTGCCCTTGCCCTTTTTCACCAGTGTTTTACCGATGCCAAGCAACAGGCTGCGCATCGATGGCAGCTCCTTTAAAGTAACGACTTGCTCGCTTTCACTCATTACATATATTCCGTATTGGATTTCACAACTGCAAAAACTAGGCGCCGAGCAGACTCTGGCCACACACACGCACCACATTGCCGGTCACTCCTGAGGAGGCCGGGCTGGCGAACCATAAAATGGTTTCAGCCACATCTTCTGGCAAGCCGCCCTGCGACATCGAATTCAGCCTGCGACCGGCCTCGCGCGGTCCGAAGGGCATCGCTGCGGTCATCGCCGTTTCGATAAAGCCCGGTGCAACTGCATTGATGGTGATGCGTTTTTTCTTCAGCACTGGTGCCATCGCTTCGACCATGCCGATGACCCCGGCTTTCGAGCAGGCATAGTTGGTCTGTCCGCGCGTACCCGCAATGCCTGCCATCGAGGATACGCAAACAATATGCGCGCCGCGTTTGAGCGTTTCGTTTTCAAGCAGCGCCGCGTTAATGCGCTCTTCCGAAGACAAGTTAATGTCGATCACCATATCCCAGAAAGCGGGCTTCATTTTGCCGAGCGTTTTATCGCGCGTAACACCCGCGTTATGCACGAGGATGTCGAGCCCCTCGTGCTCACTGCTGAAATGCTCGACCAGTTTTTGCGGCGTGTCGGTGTGGGTAATGTCGGCGCATAAATAGCTGCCACCAATTTTTGCGGAGACTTTTTTCAGGTCGTCTTCGGCAGGGGGGATATCGAGGCAAACCACGTGCGCACCCTCACGCGCCAGCACTTCAGCAATTGATTCGCCAATACCGCGCGCAGCGCCGGTCACCAGCGCCACCTTGCCTGCAAGCGGTTCATCCCAGTCGAATCTGGCCGGCAGCTTAGCCTTGCCAACGCTTATGACCTGGCCGGAAACATAGGCCGACCGGCCTGACAATAAAAAACGTATTGTCGACGCCAGCGCCTCGCCCAGCTCCGGCGCTGCGTAAACCAGCTGCACCGTCGAGCCTTTGCCGACTTCCTTGCCCAACGCCCGGGTGAAGCCTTCCAGCGCACGCTGGGCGATGCGCGCTGCGGCTTCGGCACAGTTTCCCGGTGGACTGCCAATAACGACGACGCGACCGCAACTTTGCAGCTTGCGCACCACCGGGTGAAAAAAATTGTACAGCTCGCGAAGTTCGTTGGAATTTTTGATGCCGCTGGCGTCGAATACCAGTGCACGCAGCTTGTCCGGCATCTCGACATCGTATTCGCGCGCTGCGAGCAATTCGTTTTTTAACAGTTTTTTTGTTTCCGGATTGTCGCACTTGATGTAGATGTCGGAGCGCGAGGCTTGCAATATATCGGCTAGCTCATCGAGGTGCGCGGCACCCGGCGCTGCACCGACAAGACAATCGCCGTCGATGAAATCCACACCGTGCTCGTAGCGGCGCAGTCTTAGCGGTTGCGGCAGGCCGACCGAGCGCGCGATACCCTGCCCCATTCCCGAATTTACAAAATCGATATAACGATCTGACATGGTATTACCCCTGGAGCCTTAAACAGTAAAGCTGCCGCTACGTTCAGCACCACGCAGCCTGCTAACGCCTGCACGAATTATTCGCACTTGTGCATTTATTTTACGGGATTGAAGGTTGCCGGCAATCGTTTATTGCCGATAATAGCCTGCAGAGCGTACAATCCCGCACGCTTTTACGGTCGCTTGCTGCCGGGATTCTTTTCCTGGACACACCTGGCGCAAGCCACCCTCTTCCCAGCACTCTTCCACTCATCCGGAGAAGCCGCATGCTTACAGGCGAAGTCAAACGCGTTGCGATACTCGGTGGCAACCGCATTCCTTTTGCGCGCTCTGGTACCAGTTACCTGAATGTGAGCAACCAGCTGATGCTCAGCGCCGCACTGAATGGCCTGGTATCGCGCTACAACCTAGAAGGCAAGCTGCTCGGCGAAGTCGTGGCAGGCGCGGTCATGAAACACAGTCGCGATTTCAACCTCACCCGCGAGTGTGTGCTGGGCAGCAAGCTGGCACCTGAGACACCTGCCTACGATGTCCAGCAGGCCTGCGCCACCGGCCTTGAGGCTGCGATCCTGGTCGCCAACAAAATTGCGTTGGGCCAAATCGACGCGGGTATCGCTGGTGGCGTGGATACAACGTCCGATGCACCGATCGCAGTCAGCGACGGTTTTCGCAAGGTACTGATGAACGTCAATGCGGCAAAAACCGGCGGCCAGCGCGCCAGGGCATTGCTCGGGCTGCGCCCCTCGCACCTTGCGCCGGCGTTGCCAAGAAACGTCGAGCCGCGCAGTGGCCTGTCGATGGGTGAGCACATGCAGGTCACCGCCAACCAGTGGGGTATCACGCGTGAAGCGCAGGATGAGCTGGCGGCGGCCAGCCACCGCAATCTCGCCCGGGCCTACGAAGAAGCTTTCTTCAAAGACCTGATGACACCATTCAAAAAGCTTGAACGCGACAACAACCTGCGACCTGACACCAGTGTTGAAAAGCTGGCCCGCTTGAAGCCCGCTTTCGACAGGGAAAAAGGCACCATGACGGCAGGTAACTCGACGCCACTCACCGATGGTGCTTCGGTCTGCCTGCTCGCCAGCGAGGACTGGGCCGCCGCCAACAACATTCCGGTGCTGGCGTTTTTGAAACTTGGCGAGGTAGCAGCGGTAGATTTTGTCGGCAAACAGGAAGGCCTGTTGATGGCGCCCTCCTACGCGCTGCCGCGACTGCTTTCCAAAGCCGGGCTTGCACTGCAAAATTTCGACTTTTACGAATTCCACGAAGCCTTCGCCTCGCAGGTGCTGTGCACGCTCGCCGCGCTTGCCGATGAAAAGTTTTGCCAGGACAAGCTGGGCCTAGACCACGCGCCCGGCGAAATCGACCGCAGCAAGCTGAACGTGAACGGCAGCTCACTTGCCACCGGTCACCCCTTTGCAGCAACCGGCGGGCGCATCCTCGCAACCTTGGCCAAACTGATCGACCAGAACGGCGGCGGCCGCGGGCTCATTTCAATTTGCGCGGCCGGTGGCCAGGGCGTCACCGCCATTGTCGAAAAGTAGTCGCAAGAAAATTTGCCAGTTAATAAAGTACCCGTGACCCATGCGTGAATTCGAAGCCAGCCTGCAGGCAACCACTTTTATCGACAGTACTCACCCGGATATCGCAAGCTACACCGAGGCCAATAGCAGCGCCAATGCCAGCGATATGGATAACGCGGTACAGCTCTATTATGCCGTGCGCGATGACATTCGTTACAACCCCTACGCGATAGACAGCTCGCCGCGCGGGTTCACAGCAAGCGCCACGCTGGCCGCCCGCGAGGGCTGGTGCGTACCAAAGGCCATATTGCTGGCGGCTTGCGCGCGCAACGCAGGGATACCGGCCAGGGTAGGCTTTGCTGATGTGATCAATCACCTGAGCAGCGAAAAATTGCGCCAGAATATGGGCAGTAACGTGTTTATCTGGCACGGCTACACTGCGCTCTACCTCGAGGGGCAGTGGGTCAAGGCGACGCCGGCGTTCAACATTGAGCTTTGTGAAAAGGCCGGTATTCACGCGCTTGAATTCGACGGCCTGCAGGACTCGATTTATCACGCCTACGACAAGGCAGGCAACAAACACATGGAATACCAGCAGCTGCGCGGCGAATTTGACGATGTACCGCGCGTGCAGATGCTGGCAGATTTTCGGAACTTTTACCACTGGGGCCAGCACCTGGACGACGCAGGCAGTGCTGACGACTTCGCCAGCGACGTCGCCAAAGAACAGCACAGCTAAAGGACACACCCGTACTAGCAATGCAGCCCGCATCCGCATCGACCAATTTTTATGGCCTGCTCGCCGCCTGCTGGGCAATAACAGGCTTTTCGCTGCTCATGCTGCGCGCGCTGCAAAAACTGCTGGCAATCAGCATTGATGCCTTCGACTTCTCGTTCACAATCCTGCAATGGGCAGTGCTGCTGGCCATTATTATTTTTATGGCTTATTCGGAGGGCTACAGGGGCTTCCAGAAAGGCTTTTCTCCACGCTTCGCTGCGAGGATGCGCTACCTGCTACATAGTGGCAGCACAACAGAGCGCCTTTTGGCACCACTTTATTGCATGAATTTTTTTAACGCGCCACGCAAGCGCATGCTGGTAAGTTATAGCGTCCTGCTCGCCATACTGCTGTTAATTTTTATTTTCCAGATGATTCCACAGCCCTGGCGCGGCATTCTCGACGCAGGTGTAGTAGTTGGTCTCGCATGGGGGCTGGCCAGTACGCTATACCTGTGCGCTGGCGTATTGCTTTCGAACGGCAGGACCGTGCAAACGGCCGAGGGCAGTTAGTGGGCGCCGCCTACAATTCCGGCCGAAACGCTGTCGCTTAACCCGCATTGTCGGGCGTGCTCTCCACAAAGCCTTCGTTGCGCCGCAGGTGTTAATGCTTGGTTTTTAAGTATTATCGCATGCCAGCCGGGAACACAACGACGTGGTCGATCTCGAGGCGAATGCCGATCAGTTCACCAATCGCGTGGTCGTGATGGCTCGGTACTAACACCAGCAAATCCTCACCGTTAGCCAGCGTTAGTGTATAAAGAAACTGCGCACCGCGAAAATAGCGAGCCTTGACTTCCGCCTGCAGCGCACTTTGATCATCGTGCAGGATGTCATCGGGTCGCAGCAGCACCTGCACGGTATCGCCTTCGGTAAAACGATACTGTTGCAAATACGCGTGGTCGATATCAAAACTGCCGATCACGGTGCGTACCCTGCCCTGGCCGACAATCTCACCACGCAGGAAACGGCTCTGCCCGACAAATTGCGCAACATGCTGGTCTTGCGGCTGGTGATAGATTCGATACGCGACATCCCACTGCGCCAGTTCACCGCCGTGCAATACGCCGACCCGGTCAGCGATTGCGAACGCTTCGTGCTGGTCGTGGGTAACCATGAGCGATGTGGTGTTGTTGGCCCTGAATATCTCGCGCACTTCGCGGCCAAGTTTTTCACGCAAATCGAGATCAAGACCGGAAAAAGGCTCATCGAGTAGCACCAGCGCCGGCTGCGGTGCCAGCGCCCTTGCCAGTGCCACGCGCTGCTGCTCACCGCCTGAAAGTTCATGCGGCATGGCGCGCTCGCGACCACCCAATCCCACTTGAGCGAGCCAATGTGACGCGCGCTCACGCGCCTCGCGTTTAGGCAAGGCGTGCAAGCCAAACGCAATATTTTGCAGAGCGTTTAGATGCGGAAACAGCGAGTGCTCCTGAAAAACCATGCCGATATTACGACGCGCGGGTGCGACTGCCCGGCCAGGCCGGTACAGGCAGCGCTCGCCGAGATGATACTCTCCGGCCAGCGGTGTTTCGAAACCGGCGATGCTGCGCAGCAGGGTCGACTTGCCCGAGCCGCTGCGGCCGAGCAGGCAACCAATCTCACCGCGTTGCAAACTGAAGCTGACATTTTCCAACAACTGCAAGCCATCGTAGCCCACTGCGATGCCGGTGGCGCTGAAAAAATCTTTGCAAGGCTTGTCTGCCGGTTCAGCCATCGCTGTACACCAGCGCCGCCCGCGGCGCGTTGCCGGACTGGGCGCGCACGTGCGAGGCGCGCTTGCGGAGCGGGTTGCTGCTGCGCACCAACAGGAAAACCGGCAACAGCCCGGCGACAACAATCGCCAGCGCCGGCAACGACGCACGCTCCCACATACCTTCGGAAGTAAACTCGAAAATACGCACCGCAAGCGTATTGAAACCAAACGGCCGCGTCATTAGCGTGATCGGCAATTCCTTCATGACATCGACAAATACCAGCACCAGAGCCGTAAACAGGCCACTGCGCATCATCGGCAAATGCACACGACGCAGCATTTGCATACCACTGGCACCGAGGCTCAGCGCAGCCAGGTCTATCGATGGGGTTACGCGCAGCAGGTTGGTTTCGAGCGGCGCAAATGCGACTGCCATAAACCGCACGCTATAACCGAGCATCATGACCAGCAGCCCGCCCTGCAGCCAGCCACTCGCCACGCCATTGGCTGACAGCCACTGCGCCAACCACGCCAGCGGCACAAAAATTCCGACCGCCAGCACAGTGCCAGGCAGCGCATAACCCATCGTACACAGGCGCACCAGCACCGCCACGCCAGGGCCAGGGTGCATGCGCCCGACAAACGCCAATAAAAGAGCCAGCGATGTGACTATCGACGTAGCCAGCATTGCCAGTGTCAGTGTACCCAGCAGTGCCGACCAGAAACGCGTTGTCAGTTCATTCGACAACTTTGGAATTGCCCAGGCCAGTAACTGGCCGGCCGGCAGGATAAAAGCCAGCAACAGCACCAGCGTACACAACAGCAGCGCAAGCGATTGTCGTAGCGGCGCAAGGCGCTGGCGCTGTATGTGCGCGGGCGCGCTGCGGTTGTCGGCATAGCGACGCATACGCCGTGTGTAGCGCTCGAACACGACCAGCAGCAACACGAAAACCAGCAGCACCGCGGCGATACGCAATGCGGCAGGCAAAGAAAACAGTGAAAACCAGGCTTTGTAAACTGCGGTAGTCATGGTGTCGTAGTTGAATACTGACACCGTGCCGAAATCAGCCAGTGTCTCCATCGCAACCAGCAACACACCGCCGGCGATCCAGGGCCTGGCCATCGGCAGCGCAACGCGAAAAAAACTCTGCTGCGGTGACAGCCCCAGCGACTGGCCAACCTCGAGGCTGCGCTGTGCCTGGGTCTGGAAGGCGCTGCGCGCCAGCAGGTAGACATAGGGATAGAGCACCAGCGATAACACCAGCACCACCGACGGAAATGCGAAAACGTTTGGCCAGTTGTCCAAACCCGGCCACTGCGCTCGCAGACTGTTGTGCACACTGCCCGAGTGTTCGAACAGGCCGACAAAGGCAAAGGCCATCACGTAACCCGGCATCGCCATCGGCAGAAACAGCGCCCATGCAAAAAAGCGACGCAGCGGGAATTCGCAGGCGACCGTAAGCCAGGCGAGTACCACACCCAGCGTACCGGCCAGCAGCGCCACGCATAGCACCAGCAGCAATGAGTTAAACAACGCGCGGGGCAGCACGTGCTCGCGCAAATGTGCCATGGTGTCAGCGTCGCCCATCCAGAACGATGCAAAGACACTGCCCAGCGTCATCAAAGCCGGCGCCGCGATACAAAGCAGCAGCAAATGCCAGTGCAGGTTTCTGTGCCTAAGCCGCATTTAACTGCGCGTCCTTCATCTCATCTAACTCTAACGCATCTAACGCATCTGCTATGGCATCGGCGCAAGCGTAAGGAAGGGGGGGGGTCAAGTTGTACAAGGTTTTTTGCACTCGCCACCTGCCGCTAGCGGTACCCCGCCCGGTCCATCAGCTTGACCGCTGCCGGCTGTAAACGCCAGGCTTCGGCAAGCGGCAGTTCGCTGGCCCTGAATTTACCCCAGGTCGCGACCGTTGCATCGACAGCGGTAGCAGGGTTGACAGGGTATTCCTGGTTTACGCCGGCAAAAATGACCTGTGCGTCATTACCGGTCAGCCACTCGAGAAATTTGCGCGCCGCAACCGGGTGCGGCGCATGGCGCAGGATGCCAGCACCTGCGACATTGACATGCACACCGCCCTCGCCAGCCTGCTGGTCTGGCCAGAACAATGCCAGCGGCAGGCTCGGGTTGGACTGCTGCAGGCGCCCGAAGTAATAGCTGTTGACGATACCAACATCGCATTGCCCACCGATTATTGCTTCCATCAGCATGGTATCGTTCGAAGCAGGCGGCAACGCGAGGTTGGCAACCCAGCCACTTACCACTTTTTCTGTCGCCGCTTCGCCGATCTGGCTGATCAGCATCGCAACCAGCGACTGGTTGTACACTTTTTTTGACGTCCTGAGACATAACCTGCCGCGCCAGCGCGCATCGGCCAGCGCGCTGTAGGTAGAAAGCTCACCGGGCGCAACGCGCTCGGTGCTGTGGACGATGGTGCGAGCGCGCAACGACAGGCCCGCCCACAAACCATCGGGATCGCGCAGATGCGACGGGATGTTTGCCCGCACCACCTGCGAGCCCAACGGCTGGAACAGATCGAGGCTGGCGGCATATCCCAGCGTACCCGCGTCGACCGTAATCAGCAGGTCGGCGGGGCTGTTGCTGCCTTCCGCCCTGATACGCTCTATCAATACGCCGGCATCGTCGGTGGCGTACTGCACATGCACCCCGCTGACTTCCAGGTAGCGCGCCAGCACCGGCGCCAGCAACTGCTCATTGCGCGACGAGTACACGACCAGTTTTTCATCCGCGCGCGCCGCTGCGGCCGGGTTTTCACCGGCGCCAGGCCCACCGCAGGCAGCGACCGCTAAAAGCGCAGCACAAAGCGTTGCGGCGCGCCACGCAGCTTGCAATAGACGCGGCCGCTTCGCCGGTTTGGCTGCGGCATGCTTTAACAAAGGCAATGGTTGCAACAAAAATATTGGAGATGAATCTGTGCGACAGTTCAGCGCGCGCGCTAGCATGCAAAAACTCCAAAACGAGACGAGGACAGTGACCACCGGCCGCGCTGATGACGCGACCGCCCTGGGCTGGAGGAGTAATTATGCTGAAGGAGCGCCTGAATGCAATTAATTCTTATTTGCATTCAGGCACAAAATGAGCGCAACAGCTGCGCCAACCAGGCAACGCTGGCGCAGCGCGGCCTGGTTGGCAATAACGGGCGACGTTAACTCAAACGCTTACGCAGGTTCTCGATAGCCTTGCGCAGGCGATCAATCTGCTTGTCGAGCTTGGGTGGCGTGGGCATGTCGGCTCGCTTGAGAATGGCGCGAATATCCTTGACCACGGTTTCACCGCGGCGCACCAGGTCCTTGTTCATATGCGGCGCTTCGCGACGCGCGCGCTCTATCGCGGCGCGTGCGCGATCAGCCTGCGCTTCGAGTTCGTCGATCACCTTGCCGTATAGACCCAGGTTCGCGAGCATCAGCTTGCGAGCGCTACCGGAAATCCTGTCGATAGAAAACTGGTTCGCTTTTTTGCGCGCAGCAGATTTCTTCGCAGCCTTGCGCCTGGGCGCGGCTCTTTTTGCAGTTTTCTTTTTCACTGCCGATTTCTTTTTGGCAGGGGCTTTCTTGCTGCGCGCTTTGCTCGCAGTTTTACTGGCGGCTTTTTTCTTCGCGGCCATCGTAATCTCCTCTCGTTGCTGGTTGCGGGTTGCGGGTTGCGTTGCTCGCGGTCGGCACAGCGTGTCTACGTCGACCAGTTTCACAGCGAAGCCATAGCAGCTCGCTGGATATCCTAACCGCGCCGACTTCTCGCAGCCAGGCTGCCTGTCGCGGCGCAGGTAGTGTACCTAAGACCTTGCGTCATGCAATGTCCGCCTCGCGCAAAAATACCATTTACCTGCAGTGCCGAATCAGTGGTCACTGCCCAGAGGGCGAACGTCGCCGGCAATCTCACCGCTGGCAGCACGTTCAAGAAATTGCTCGCCAAGCTCCTCACTGCGCAGCCTGGCAGCGCGCCAGAGCCGCATGCGCTCGTCGTCGCGCTTTTCAAATCGTTTGAAGTCGCCGCGGTCGGGCAAGCGACCGAGTTCCAGCGAAGCGCAAAACTCGCGCGAGGGCGAAATAAGTACCACATTGTCGAGCCGCGCGGGAGCGACCTTGCGCCAGGGATAGAATTTATCGAACCAGCGTTCAACCAGATGAGTATAAAAATGCGGGTACAGCACCAGGCCACTGCCTGCGCCGAGTATATTGGCTGGGACCGGGTGATAGTCGAGCAGTCCTCCGTCACGCAGCGTATGCGCGTGCAAGCCGCGCACGCCGCGCATGTAAACCGGCAATGAACCGGAGGCGATGATGGCGGGCGTGAGCGCCTGCGCATCGAGCGTAACAAGCTCGCTGCCGCTTCCCTGCAGCAACGGTCGTGCCGCGTCGACACAAAATATTACCCGTTTGAGACCCGCCTCAAGCCCCAATACCCTGGGACTGAGTTCACGCAGCGCAGTAGCCAGCATGCCAAGCGACTGTGGCACTGCCTGGTCGTTGCCCAGCAAGCCGCTACAGGCGGTAGCCCCGCAACTGAACAGGTAGCGCGGGTTGTCGATAATCCCGGCAAGCTCAGCTTGCGGCATCGTCTGCTCGAGGATGAGTTTTATCTGCAGGTCGATCGCGTCGAGGCTCAAACCGTCAGGATAGCGCTGTTCGATATAGGCTTCGGCGAGCCGATCCAGTGCTTCGACCGGGTTGCGCTGCGCGGCAGCGGCCAGCTTGAACGCACCGACCGAGGTGCCGAACAACAGGATGCGCTGCGGTGCATCGGCCAGCCAGCGCCCGAATATGGCCTTGTCCAGGCCGCTGATCGCGAGCCACTTGGCGGCGCCGGATGCACCAAAGACCGCTGCGACATCCTGCACCCTGAGCCCTTCGCGCCTGATCTGCGCGTAGGCCTGCGCGCCGGCTTGCACGGTAAACAGCGACACGGTCAGGCGCACACGTTTCGTGTTGCCGACAACGACAGCAACTGCATTATTCGGTCAACTCGCAAATGTATTCATAACAGGATGCCCGCATCAGCAATCGATGGCGTTTGCCCTGCAGCGTGCTGTCGATCGCATCATAACCGCAGTCACCCGCATACAGCAGGCAGACACCCGTCTCTTCGCGCACCACGCGTGGCTCAAACAATGGCGGCACAGTCGCAGCACAACGTTGCAGAATATCGCCGGGCGCGGCATAGCTCGCCAGGTCACAAAGCGATACGAAAGTAGGCGGCATCATCGCTAGTTCACCACGGCCGTGTTGCTGCAGCGCTTCGCCAGGTGAGAGCCAGCGATAATCGACAATTTCGCTGTTGTCGATAACGATATCGGGCTCGTGCTCAAGCGCAACGAGATAAAAGCCGGTAGAAAAGCGTTGCGGCATGATATCGGGAGTAATCCAGTGCGAGTATTTTTGCAGCGCTGCAGGGCTGAGCACGATACCTGCCTCTTCATGGCATTCACGCACTGCCGCCGCCCTTTCGGCATCATCGAGTGCATCGTGCGCTGCGAGCTCCGCTGGCTCGATTTTGCCGCCTGGAAATACCCACTCGCCACCGCCGAAGCGAACCTTTTTGTTTCGCAACAACAGCAGCGTTTGCATGCCTTGCGCGGAATCGCGCAGCAGCACGACAGTCGCGGAGGGATGAGTGACAGTTTCCGGCATAGCGGGTTTCCATTTGCTGCACCACAGCGGCGCGGTATCCGGCGCAGACGACGCGTCGCCGGGAACGCTGCACCGTGACGGCTGCACAAGAGCCACTTGACCATCAGCCACATGAACATGAGCCACATGGACATGAGCCAAATGGACATGAGCCGCGCGCTACCTTATCACAATGCAGGCGCGTTACAATTCGCTGGCGCATGCGTCAAACATTAGCGGCGTGCCAGCTCGCGTAACCATAGCTTGTCGGTGCCGCCGCGATGCAGGAATTATATTAACTATGCCAACAACCGCCAGCAACAGCAGTCGCCCGAAAATACGTCTGGGCGAAATCAGGCTGGCGCTAAAAAGCTATGCATTCCGCTTCTTCCTGAGTTCTGCGCTGATCCTGATCCTGATTGGCCTGGTTATCTTTGTTTCACTTTTCGCCTACCTCACCTTGCAGCAGGGCATCGAAATCCGCAGCTCCCTGAAGAATGAGCTGCAACGTGTACAATCAATTTACGCTGAAGGCGGCATCGACGCTTTTGAGCGCGAGACCACCCATGCGCTGGTCGAGTACAGCCTGACAAACTTTTACTACCTGCTGGTAGACAGCGAGGGCAACAAACTGGCCGGGGATCTCGAGGCATGGCCCGAAGACGCGCAGCGCAGGCAAGAGCGACTGGTATTCAGCGTGCAGCGACACCGTGGCACCAGCCCGGTAATCAAGCTCACCGCAATGGCGGCAAACCTGCCCGATGGTAGTCGTGTGCTGGTTGCGCGCAACCTGCGCTTGCTGGGTCTGTTGATACAGAACTACAGTTTCGTGGTGCTGCTGTTTTTTTCCGTTTCGGTTGTGCTGTGCCTCGGACTGGCGCTGATTTTTTCGTTACTCAGCTTAACCATGCTGGAAAAGTTCAACATTGGCATACGCCGCATCATGCGCGGTGACCTTTCAGAGCGTTTTGCCACCGGTAACTCAAAAGCCGAGCCCGAAGAACTTGCCCGCAATCTCAACAGCATGCTGGATGTGATTACTTCTCTGATGGAAGATGTAAAACGCGTTTCCGACAATATCGCCCACGACCTGCGTACGCCGCTGACACGGCATCGCAACAACCTGGTATCGTTAAAAAATCGTCTCGGCGAGACTGAAGCGTAAGCCATGGAAACACTGGTTTTCGAAACTGACCAGCTCCTGGCGACTTTCAATGCCCTGCTGAGAATTGCCCGCATTGAATCGGGCAACACTCCTTCAACACTTGCACCCCTTCAACTGGCTACGCTGGTACAGGATGTTGTCGAGCTTTACGAACCGCTTGCAGCAGACAAAAACATCAGCATCGGTGTGACACTGGAAGATGGCGCAACAATTGTCGGCGATCGCAACCTGGTGTTCCAGGCCATCGCAAATTTACTCGACAACGCGATCAAGTTTACGCCAGCCAATGGCTGTATTGGCGTAAAACTCAATAGCGGCTCACCCTGTGGCGGCTCGCACGTGCTGGAGTCAAAACCTGAGCGCGAGCGCGATGACCCGTTAACCAATAACGAAAACGAATCACAATCGAACAGGAGCCATGCTACGCTTAAGATCACCGACACGGGCCCTGGCGTCAGCCCCGGCAATTACAAAAAAATGTTCCAGCGCTTTTATCGCGAGGAACAAAGTCGCGGGCAAAAGCCCGGCAACGGACTCGGCCTTAGCATGGTTTACGCGACCATGAAATTGCACAACGGCGCGATCCTAGTTGAAGATAATAAGCCGGGGCTGGTGATCAAGCTGGTATTTAACTGTATGGAAAACTAGCGCAGGCGCAAACCGGCAGGTGCGTGCACGATCACTCGCGGTGCTCGGCGCTGAACATTATTTCAAACCTGAAAGTGGCCGATGCAATTCCCTCGTGTTTTTTGCTTTCTGGCAGGCGTGTCCACAGGTAGGTCGGCTCAAACTCCAGGAAAAACCATTTTTTCCAGATATTGATCCGGTACAATAAGCCGGGGCCGTAGGCGGTTGTAATGTAGTCCGGGCGCGTTTGCCCTTCGGCACGGACATAGTAGGCGACAGCGTGATCGCGCTTGAACGCGTGGCGCAAGGACAACACGCTGGCCCAGGGCACGCCAACCGTAGCTTCAGTAAAGTCAAAGCGGTTGCTCAGTCGCACCAACTGGTAGGCATTCAGCAGTCGTTCTATTTCGACAATGGTTTTACTGCCAAACCCCCGCGTATCCTGCCAGTAAATATTTTCGGTCAAACGAACCTGGCTGCGCTCACCTAAAGGCAGCGCATAGCGCATGCGTATGCCTGTGCGAACCTGGTCGCCGGAGCGCAGACCGAGCCGGTAATCGAGCCGGAACTTGCGCCGCTCCGCTACGTTATACTGCAGGCCTACGCCGCCGCTGTTATCGCTTTCCAGTTCTGTATCTTCCAGAGACTCGCCGGAAATTAATTCGTCGTCTTCGTCAAAAAAAACCAGCTTCAGGCGTTCGTTCAACAGCGGCAGGCTAATGTTGCCGCGCAGTCGCAGACGGGCATTCGCCTCGCCCGACTCGGCGAAAACCTGCTCGTTTCGAAGGCGTACAAAGGAGTGAGCCGCTTCAGCATCAGTGCGCCGGGTGCCGAAAAAGCCGTCGATCCAGCGCGCCAGTGCATCGAACTGCTCGCTCACATAGCTGTGCGAGACATCGAGCACCGTGCGCTCATCGTTAACCGGACAGTCACTGCAATCGGGCAATTCCAGTTCTTCGGCCATGAGCGGCCGCAGGCAATGGGTAAAAACCAGCAGGTAACCGAGCAATATTTTCGCAGCAGGATTCATTCGCTATAGGCGTGCGTGGATTTGCGCGCGGCAAACCGGCTGCAACATTGAAGCGAGCAATCCGGATCCGGCCCTGACTTTCCAAGTGTAGTTTCCAGGCCCGGAGAAGACGCGCAAAAACCACGGCAATACGCCCGCGCATTGCGCGCTGGCGATCAATTTGCGTGCAGCGCCAGCTTAATCGAAGCTGCGGCCCTTGCTCGCAGCAATACGCATTCGCAAGGCATTGAGCTTGATGAACCCTTCGGCATCCTGCTGGTTGTAGGCGCCCTCGTCTTCGTCGAAGGTAGCGATGGATGCATCGAACAGGCTGTCGGCGCTCTGCCTGCCTACAACGGTGACATTGCCCTTGTACAACTTGAGCCGGACCTTGCCGTTCACCGACAGCTGCGATTGATCAATCGCGGTTTGCAGCATGCTGCGCTCCGGCGACCACCAGTAGCCGTTGTAAATCAACGACGCATAACGGGGCATCAGTTCATCTTTCAGGTGTGCCACTTCGCGGTCCAGCGTCAACGATTCGATGGCGCGGTGTGCGCGCAGCATGATGGTGCCACCTGGCGTCTCGTAACAGCCGCGCGACTTCATGCCCACGTAGCGGTTTTCGACGATATCGAGGCGACCAATGCCGTGCGCACCGCCTATCCTGTTGAGTTTTTCCAACACCGTGGCCGGGCTCATCGCCTCGCCATCAACCGCGACGATATCGCCTTTTTGATAATCGAGCTCGAGGTACTGCGCCTGATCGGGCGCAGCTTCGGGCGCGACGCTCCAGCGCCACATCTCTTCGTCGGGCTCGCTCCACGGATCTTCAAGTTTGCCGCCTTCATAGGAGATATGCAGCAGGTTTGCATCCATGGAATAAGGCGATTTTTTACCGCGCTTCATCTCTACCGGTATGTCGTGCTGCGCACAGTAGTCCATGAGCTTGTCACGCGAATTAAGATCCCACTCACGCCAAGGTGCAATGACATGCACACCGGGTTTGAGCGCATAGGCGCCAAGTTCAAAACGCACCTGGTCATTGCCCTTGCCGGTCGCCCCGTGCGAGATGGCATCGGCACAGGTTTCATTGGCAATCTCGATCATGCGCCTGGCAATCAGGGGGCGCGCAATCGATGTGCCGAGCAAATACTCGCCTTCGTAAACTGCGTTGGCGCGAAACATCGGGAATACATAGTCGCGCACAAACTCTTCGCGCAAATCGTCGATATAAATTTCCTTGATGCCTAACGCTTCAGCTTTGCTGCGTGCCGGCTCCACCTCTTCACCCTGGCCGATATCGGCTGTAAAGGTCACGACCTCGCAGGCGTAAGTTTGCTGTAGCCACCTGGCTATAACTGAAGTATCCAGGCCGCCGGAATAGGCAAGCACTACTTTTTTAACCGCTTTATTCAAGGTATGGCATCCGTAACAGAAGAAATAGTACGTGGATGGGCGTCCATCACGCGCAGTCGCCGGGCGGGAAATGCCCGCTTTGGCAGGTATAGGGAAAAACGGGGGCTGTCCCGCGGCCGCAGTTTGCGAGTTTACTGTAAAAACTGCGCCATCGCACCGCGCAGGGGAGGAAGTGCGCAATTTCTGCGGCGCGAGCCGCCTAGCGCGCTGCGACCCGTACAGGCACGCGCTCGACGCGCAGCGTTACACGGCGATTGTAGGCTTTGCCGGATTTGCTGGTGTTGGGCCTGGCCGGAAACCGCTCGCCGTGAAACCGCACTGTGAGAAGGTTTCGCGACACGCCACTGGCAACAAGATAGTCGGCCACCGCTTCGGCTCGCTTGCGCGAAAGCCCCGCGTTGTAGGCTGTTGTGTGTGTATTGTCGGTGTGACCATCGATATAGAGTCGCTCGATGTCGTCGGCGCGCAACAGGTATTCCGCAACGACATTGAGCCAGGCAACAGACGCAGGCAACAGATCGGTCTTGTCGCTTTCAAAATGAACGCGTGAACGCACCAGTTCGGCAAAACTGACCGGTGCCAGCTGGCCCAGGCAGCGCTGGTACTCGCTGTACGCGCTGCGAAAAGTCACTGGAGACAGGCCAACTTCGATCGGCATCTCGTCCGCATACCAGGCCCTGCGCAACAGACTGGGGGCGCGACCCTGGTACAACTCGGCCAGCAGGCGCGTGGCCAGCGCTGCGTCAGTTTCCAGCGGTATCACACCACTCATCACATTGACTGTGCCCAGATCAACCTCACTCATGTCCGGATGCCAGCGCGGCGCAGCGGCGCGCAGTGATGCCTGTCCCCTGGCCAGCGGACTGTCAGGGCTGCGCAGGTAAAAACGCAGCTCACCGCCTGCTTCACGCTCAAACACTGCGCGTCCGAAATCAGGAATTTCCTGCACCATCCTGCAGACCAGGACTTTCGCTTCGACCTCCCAGCGCGCGACATCCATGCGCGGCTGGTAGCTTATCGCAAAGCTGTGCGCACTCCATGAGATAGTCGTGCATACCGCAAGCGCGGCGACCCACTGCAATGCAGGCTGTTGTTTTAGCAAGATGGACATCGCAACTGTATCGGCGCACCGGCGCGAATCTTTAGCCCGGCCACAGGCTACCTGACGCAGACACGGGTAAAAACACCAGAACAAACTCGCGACAGGGCCGAATGTGGTATCTTGCCGCGAAAACCCGGTAGCCCGATGTCCCAAAACCCTCCCGATTCATTCAGCATAACGCGCCCTGACGACTGGCATATCCATCTGCGTGATGGTACGGCGCTCGCGCGCACGGTCAATGATGCGGCCAGCCAGTTCCAGCGCGCAATCGTGATGCCGAACCTGGTGCCGCCGGTCTGCAGCGTCGCCGATGCAGCGGCCTACCGCGAGCGGATTCTTGCCGCGCTGGATCCAGCGCACGTTTTTGAACCACTGATGGTGCTCTACCTTACCGACAGCACCGACCGGCAGTGTATCGCCGATGCGGCCGCCTCGCCTTTCGTGCATGCCTTCAAGTGGTACCCGGCAGGTGCTACAACCAATTCGGCTTCTGGCGTAACTGCGGTTGAAAAAATCTACCCCGCGCTTGAGGCGATGCAGGAACACGGCGTGGTGCTATCAATCCATGGCGAAGTCACCGACAGCGACGTCGATATCTTCGATCGGGAAGCGGTATTTATCGAGCGCACGCTGGCACCTGTGGCGAGGGATTTTCCGGCGCTGCGCATCGTGCTCGAGCACATCACCACGCGCGATGCGGTCGACTTCGTGCGCGGCAGCAGCGCCCACATTGCCGCGACCATCACTGCCCACCACCTGCTGTTTAATCGCAACCACTTGCTGGTCGGTGCGGTGCGACCGCACTATTACTGTCTGCCTATCCTGAAACGCTCAAGCCACCAGCAAGCATTGCTGGAAGCTGCCACATCGGGGAACGAAAAGTTTTTCCTCGGCACCGATTCCGCCCCGCACGCACGGCAGCAAAAGGAACGCGACTGCGGCTGTGCCGGCTGCTACACCGCCGTCGCAGCCCTGGAGATGTATGCAACCGCATTTGACAGTGTCTCCGCGCTCGACAAGCTCGAGGGCTTCGCCAGCTTTTTTGGTGCCGACTTCTATCGCCTGCCTCGCAACAGGGCGCGCGTAACGCTTGAGCGACTCGAATTTACCCTGCCGGAACAACTGCCGATGGGCAGTGAGGCACTGGTGCCACTGCTGGCCGGTGAAACCCTGCAGTGGCAACTGAAGCAGGCTGCAGGGCCAGCTTCTTGAGCGAACAGGTCAACAGCATGAAAGCGCGCTTTCGCGGCTACCTGCCGGTCGTGGTCGACCTGGAAACCGGTGGATTCAATGCCGACACCGATGCGCTGCTGGAGATTGCTGCCAGCCCGGTCAAGATGAGCACCGATGGCAGCCTGTATTACGACGACGTATTCAGCTACCACATCGCTCCGTTTGCCGGCGCCAATATCGACCCGGCTGCGCTGGAATTTACCGGTATCAACCCCTATCACCCGCTGCGACCCTCGCAGTCGGAAGCCGACGCATTGAAGGACCTGTACACGCGCATTCGCGCAGCGATGAAGGAAGTCGACTGCAAGCGCGCGATCCTGGTCGCACACAATGCGACCTTCGACCAGAGTTTTATGCACGCCGCCAACGAACGCTGCGCGATCAAGCGCAACCCCTTTCACCCGTTTTCCACATTCGATACTGCGGCGTTGTCAGGACTCGCACTGGGACAGACCGTGCTGGCCAAGGCCTGCATTGCGGCAAATATAGAATTCAGCAACGAGGACGCGCACAGCGCGGTTTACGACACGCGCAAAACCGCCGAATTATTCTGTTTCATCGTGAACCGCTGGCGCGACCTCGGCGGCTGGCCACCACCGCAACAGCAAAGTGACGACTGCGCCAGCTAGTTTGCGCTGCGCTGCCGCAGCGCTTCAAACAAGCACACGCCTGCTGCCACCGACACGTTCAGGCTTTCGACCTGTCCCCGCATCGGTATCGCGAACAACGAATCGCAGCGTTCGCGCGTGAGCCGGCGCAGGCCGCTGCCCTCGGCGCCCAATACCAGCGCGGTGCTGCTTGCAAGGTCGAGCTGGTAAACGCTTTGTTTTGACTCTCCCGCAGCGCCCATTACCCAGACACCCGCCTGCTGTAACGACTCAATACAACGCGCGAGATTTTTTACTACCACCAGTGGCGTGAGTTCCGCCGCGCCCGAGGCAACCTTGCGCACCGCCGGCGTCAGGTGCACCGCATTATCGCGCGGCACAATTACCGCGTTGGCACCGGCCGCATTGGCCGAGCGCATGCAGGCGCCGAGATTGTGCGGGTCGGTCACACCGTCGAGCAGCAAAAGCAGCGCAGGTTGCTCGAGACGTTTGAGCAGCGCCTGTAAAAAATTTTCGTCCATCACCTCGGCGGGTTTGCAACGCGCCAATACCTGCTGGTGAATCACGGATTCAGCAAGACCGGCCTGCTTCAATAAAACGTCAAATTCCTTGCGCTCAAGCGAACTTAGCTGCACGCTATGCTGCGAGGCACTTGCACACAAGCTGGCGAGGCGCTGGTCATTGCGCTCGCGCCCGACATAGACCTGCAATACGCGCGCCGGGTAGTGTTCAATCAGCGCATGCACCGCATTGATGCCGTACACATATTCGGTTTTATCATCAGGCATAATAATCAGGCATACGGCAAGGCATCATGGCAATGCGCGCAATAGTGCGCCTCCGGAACAGGTGTATTGCTGCAAGCGGCCACAATTCTATCCCACCCTTGGAGTCAGGCCCGACACAAAATGCATTTTTGGAGATTAACGACAATGCGAAGAATACTCACGGCCATTACTCTCGTGCTGGCAGCTGTATTTTCCGTCCTCTACCTTGCCCGTGGCACACTGGCCCTGCCGCTGATGGGACACCTGCTGCCTCGCGTGCTCAGCGCGGATCTGCCCAAAAGCCTCGGCGATGGATTGCATATCGGAGTCTGCGGTGCAGGCGGACCACTGGGCGACCCACTGCGTTCCGGACCCTGCCTGGTCGTGATGGCGGGCGAAAATTTACTCCTGGTCGACAGCGGCAGCGGTGGCATACGTAAGCTGGCCCAGATGCGCATCCCGACCGGGCAACTCGACGCAGTTTTGCTGACACATTTTCACTCCGATCATATCGATGGACTGGGCGAGACCGCGACACTGCGCTGGGCAGGCGGCGCCAATACCTCGCCGCTTCCGGTAATCGGGCCCACCGGGGTAAAACAGGTCGTTGACGGATTCAACATGGCCTACGCACAGGACATGGTGTACCGCCACGACCACCATGGCAACAGCGTCGCCCCGCTTTCGGGAAAAGGGCTGGCAGCGCAACCTTTTGCGTTACCGCAAAATGGCGAGGGCCGCGTGGTCTGGAATGAAAATGGCCTGAAGGTCACTGCCTTTGCCGTTGCACATGAGCCGGTCAAACCGGCGGTAGGCTACCGCTTTGACTATGCAGGTCGAAGCGCGGTGATCAGCGGTGATACTTCGCAAAGCAAAAACCTGGAATATTTTTCAAAAGGTGTCGACCTGCTGTTTCATGAAGCGCTGAGTCGCAGGCTGGTTGGCGCGATGAACAGCGCCGCCAAAACAATCGGCAACCCTGTTATCGAGAAAATAACCTTCGATATACTGGACTACCATGCCAGCCCCACAGAAGCTGCGCATAGCGCCCGCACGGCCGGCGCCAGGCACCTGGTGTTTTATCATATCGTACCACCGCTCATCGTGCCGGGCGCAGACAAAGTATTCCTCAACGGCGTTAATAAAATATACAAAGGGCCGGTCACGCTCTCGCGCGATGGCACGCTGCTGTCGTTACCGGCAAACGATAGTGCTATCCTGCTGGTCAAAGCGAAACTCTGAAGACAACATTCAATGTGACAGCAGAGCAACCAGACCAGTCATCTTGCAGCCATCGAGCCGTCAACTCCCTGGCAATAAACAACAGTGCACTGCTCGCAGAACGCAGGGAGCGGGTTTTCATCGTGCTCGCGGCGTTTTTCGTTTGCTGCATGACGCTGCTGAACGTAATCGGTATTACCCGTTTCATCCAGCTGGGCCCGCTGCAACTCGCGCTGGGTGTGCTGCCCTACCCGCTCACGTTTCTTTGCACCGACCTGATATGCGAACTGTACGGGCGCCGCCGCGCCAACTTCGTCGTCACCGTTGGGCTGGGCCTGAACGTTTTTATTCTGTGCTTTATGTGGCTCGGCAGTAACGTACCTGCGGTAAGCGGCACCGCCGTGCCACCGTGGCAGGTATTGCAGTTGGCTGAAGCGGTGAGCACACCCACAGGCCGCACGCTCGAAGGCAGCGTCGAGCTGTTCCAGCTGATCTACCAGTGTACGGCGGGCGCGATGACCGCATCGATGATGGCCTATATTGCTGCGCAATACGCCGACGTGCGGCTGTTCCATTTCTGGAAACGGCTCACACGCGGCAAACACCTGTGGCTGCGCAATAACCTGAGCACCCTGATCAGCCAGTGCGTCGATTCGTTTATGGTTATCAGCATTACTTTCGGTGCGTTGTTCCTCGCCGGTGAAATGACGCTGGGTACGCTGCTGGTACTGATGGCTTCGAACTACGCCTTCAAGATGTTTGTCGCGTTGGCCGATACACTGCCGTTTTATTTCCTGGTGGCAAAGCTTGGCAGTTACCTGCATATCGACAGTAAAAATATCGCCTGACACTCACCCACAGCCAACTTCGCCATGACTGCGGATTAAGCGACCGACTCCCGGCTTGCGTGAGCGAATCCGCACGTGCTTGCAAAATTGCAACGCTTTACCGGGCCTTGCTGTGCGAAAATAGTTGTGCCCCCAAGCCCACCCTGCCGGAACTTCGTATTGCCCTCCAATCCGCTTGAAACCAGAAGCTGGCAGCAATCGTTCAGCTCGCTGCAGAACCGTGAATTTCGCTGGTTGCTGGGCAGCAATGCGACGTTTTTTCTCGCCCTGCACGGGCAGACGCTGACACGCAGCTACCTCGCCTGGGAGATGACCGGTGAAGAAATGGCACTGGCTGCGGTCAATGCGGCCTACGCGATACCGATGATTTTTTTCTCGCTGCTGGGTGGCGCGCTTACCGACCGCATCGAGCGTCGCAGCCTGATCCAGTGGGGCCAGGGCCTGTTGCTGCTCAGCGAGTTTGCCATCCTGCTGCTGCTCGCCTTTGGCCAACTGGAATTCTGGCACCTGATTGTTGTGGGCGTGATCGGTGGCTTTGTAATCCCGGTGATCATGCCGGCGCGTACCGCAGTGGTTTTTAATATTGTCGGCCCGCATCGACTCGGTAATGCGATGGGCGTGATGATGGGCATGGTCAATGTCTCGCGCGTTATCGGCCCGATATTGACGGGTTGGGCAATCAGTCTTTACACCGCAACCGGCGCCTATGTGGTAGCCAACATCCTTTTTGCGGGCGCCTTCCTGGCCATGTTAAAAATAACACCCAAGCCGGTACCGCCGCGCGCTGATGGCGAACAGAAACTGACGCTGTTGCAGGATGTTGTCGCGGGCTTGCACTATATCAAGCAGCAGCCGCCGCTGCTGGTGTGCCTGTTGTTCGGTTTCCTGCCGATGCTGCTGGCAATCCCTTTCCAGAACATCCTGATCCTGTTCACGGATAACGTCTGGGATGTCGGCGAGCGCGGCCTTGGAATCATGATGGCAATCGCCGGGCTGGGCGGTGTGCTCGGCTCACTGTGGGTTGCATCGCGCGGCGAAACAACGCGCCGCGCCAGGCTGATGGTGGTGAACGGGCTCGGTTCAACACTGTTCCTGGTCTGGTTCAGTATGTCGGGCAATTTTTACCTCGCCCTGCTGCCGCTGTTACTTGCCAATCTCTGCGCTTCCGCCGCGCAGACACTAAACAATACCACCATGCAATTGCTGGTCGATGATGCCCAGCGCGGACGCGTCTCGGCGCTGGCGATGATGGCTTTCGGCTTTACGCCGCTGGGCGTGGTGCCCCTGGCATGGATGGCGCAGTATATCGGTATCGCCTCCACCACCGCAGTGGTGAGCGCGACCATGGCGCTGGTTATCGCCGGTTTTTACCTCGCCAGCGTTACCCTGCGCTCGCTCGACACTAAAGTGATCGAGGCGCTGGGCAAGCGCTGAGGGGCAGCAATCTTCACACCTCGATCTGGCCAAGGTTGGCATGCACAATTGCGCCGTTCAGCACCGGGTTGGTCGCCGCGAAAAATATGGTTTCGGCAATTTCGTCAGGCTCGATCAGGCGCCCGTAAGCGATGCCGGTCGCGATTGCATCGAGCACCTGCTGGTCGTTACCCACATGATTGGCGAGCATTTCAGTGTTGGTGAAACCCGGGCATACACAGGCAGTATGAATACCGGAACCGACCAGGTCCTGGCAGGTTGCGCGCATCAGGCCAAGTACCGCGTGCTTGGAAGTCACGTAGGAGCAGGTATTGGCGACACCTTTCTCGGATAGTGTCGAGCCTATGTAAATAATCGACGAGCCTTGTTGCATGGCGGGCAAGGCGATCTGGTTGAGTTGCGCGGGTGCGACCACGTTGGTTTGCAATACGCGCTGGAAGGATTCGGCAGGCAACTCGCGCACGCTGTCTTTTTGCAGCAGGCCGGCATTGTGCACCAGCACCACACTGTCGTTGCCGGCCAGCGCCGCGGCGATCGCAGCCGAGGCCGCGCCCACACTGGCCGCATCGGCGATATCCAGCGAAATGTGTTCAATACCCGCAACCTGCGGATCGCTGCGCGACAGGTTTACAACGCGATAGCCAGCTTCCAGAAAGCGCTTCGCGGTGGCGAGACCGATCCCGCGACTGGCACCGGTGATCAACAAGGTCTTTTTTGACATAATGGCTCTCTGTTCCTGGCGTTGGTTTCAATTTCATTGCGCGAGGTAATCGTCCACCCAGGGGCTGCGCGAATGACCGCTCGCTTCACCACCATCGAAATCAGCAAGGAAGACCTGAAGTTTTCCGCCGCACACTTTACCGTGTTCAGCGCCACCGAACGCGAGCGTCTGCATGGGCATAACTTCAAAGTACGCGCCAAACTGACCGCACCGGTCGACGACAACGGCATGTGTTTCGATTACCAGCAGATAAAATCACGGCTGCGCGCGCTGTGCAAGTCGCTGGATGAATACGTGCTGCTGCCGGAAGACTCACCGCATATCGAGATCGAATCCGGGCAAGGTGAATATCTCGTGCACTTTGCAGGCGAGACCCTGAAGTTCGTACAAAGTGATACCCGGCTGCTGCCCGTTCGCAACACCACGGTCGAGGAGCTTTCGCACTATTTATTGCAACAGTTGCTGCACGGCGACGATTTTGTCCAGGATCAGCAAATCGCCTCGCTCACGCTTGCGGTTTCTTCGGGCGATGGACAATGGGGGGCAAGCCGCTGGCAGGCCGGCGACGAGCACTGAGCGCGGCGAATGCCGCGGCAGCTGCAGGATTTGCTTCCATAGAGCGGCCCGGCTGCCAGCCAGTTGCATTAAATTATGGCAAAGTTTCGATTATCGAAACACCAATATCGCATGCCACGGCGCAGCAAAAACTGGCCTGCAGGCAAAGCCGGTGCCCGGCAATATCTTGAGAAATAAGTTCATGTTATTGTTTTTTAATAGTTTTTTGGCTCGCGGAGAGATTCATCGCAGCGCGCAAATCGCTTGTACCGCTTGGTCGACGCCCCCGCTCAGGCAAGGGGACGCCACGTCCCGTTTTTTTTGCCGGCTCGTTGTGGTTTCATAGCGTCACCTGATCGATAACGAATGCCTGTTTCGATTGGCGGGCAGTACACCGCCCCGGTACCGCATCAAGTTTCATTGTTGAACCAACGTTTTAACCTCATATTCCAACGCCAGCCTCGTGCTGGCGTTTTTTTTGCCTGCCTGTCGAGGCGGATTGCGCGCTAGCGATTCTTGCCGCGCGGGCTGCGTTTCTTTT
Organism: Pseudomonadales bacterium; assembly: GCA_049665845.1. Classification (GTDB taxonomy): domain Bacteria; phylum Pseudomonadota; class Gammaproteobacteria; order Pseudomonadales; family UBA7434; genus UBA7434. The sequence continues at coordinate 25,504 of JBATGO010000085.1, forward strand.
TCGCGCCCGCTTTTGCTTTGTTCGTGCCAATCGATTTGGCACCGGCCTTACCCTTGCCCGCGGATTTTTTGCGTGGCCGGCCGCCATCTTTCGCTCCGCCGGATTGTTTTTTTCTGTCTCCCTGCCCAGGGGCTGACTTTCCTGCAGCAGCACCAGCGGTCTTGCCGCCCGCCTTTCCACCAGCTCCCGCCTTTCCACCAGCTAAAGACAAGTCGACCTTGCGCTGCTCCATATCGACCGAGTCTACTGCAACCCGCACTGTATCGCCCAGCTTGTAAACTTTGCGCGTGCGCTCACCGACCAGGCGCTGCATGGCCGCTTCAAAGTGAAAATAATCGTGGCCGAGCGAACTGATATGCACGAGGCCCTCGACATAAAGATCTTTCAATTCAACGAACATGCCAAAGCCGGTGACCCCCGCCACCACGCCGTCGAACTCGCTGCCAACGTGCTCGAGCAGGTATTCACACTTGAGGAAGGCCATCACGTCCCGCGTGGCATCGTCGGCGCGGCGCTCGGTCATCGAACAGTGCGCGCCGTTGGCAAGCATGGCAGGCTTGTCGTAAGGATAGATTTCCTCGCGTGGCCAGATGCCTGCACCGCGCACCCGGCGCACCTGCTTGCAGCGCTTGTCGCTGTGCACCAGGTGCTTGATCGCGCGGTGCACGAGCAGGTCGGGGTAGCGCCGTATCGGCGATGTGAAATGCGCGTAGGCATCGTAGGCCAGCCCGAAGTGGCCGTTGTTGCCGGGGTCGTATACGGCCTGGCTGAGCGAGCGCAGCAGCATGATCTGGATCAGGTGCGCGTCGGCACGATCGACAATTTCCTGCATCAGCTTTTGATAGTGCAGCGGCGAAGGTTTATCGCCACCGCCCAGCGACAGGCCCATCTCGCCGAGATAGCTGCGCAGGTTCAATAATTTCTCAGTCTTGGGACCCTCGTGCACGCGGAACAATGCGTCGAGACCGCTGGCCTGTAACAGACCCGCCGCAGCGACGTTGGCGCAGAGCATGCACTCTTCGATAATCTTGTGCGCGTCGTTGCGTTCGACCGGCACGATCGCATCGATCTTGCGTTTTTCGTTGAACACAATTTGCGTCTCTACGGTTTCGAAATCAATCGCACCACGCTTCTCACGCCTGGCGCGCAGCACTGCATAGAGTTTTCGCAACTGCTGCAAATGCGGCAGCACCGGTTCAATGCGCTGCATCAACCCGGCCCGCGGCGGACGGTCGATCAGACCGAGCGCCTCGGCGACCTCGGTATAGGTGAGCCGTGCATGCGAGTGCATGACACCTTCGTAGAATTCATAGCTTTTGATTTCACCAGAGGAACTGAGGTGTATCTCGGCGACCATACACAGGCGGTCGACTTGCGGGTTAAGCGAACAGAGACCGTTGGAAATCGCTTCGGGCAGCATCGGCACAACGCGTCCCGGGAAATACACGGAATTGCCGCGCTGGAAACCTTCGGCGTCCAGCGCTGAATCCACCGGCACATAATGTGCGACGTCGGCAATGGCTACCCAGAGGCGAAAAGAACCCCACCTGCCCGCTTCGCAGTACACCGCATCGTCAAAATCGCGTGCGTCCTCGCCATCGATGGTAACCAGCGGCAGTTCGCGCAGGTCGACGCGGTGCTTTTTGTCCTTTTCCAGCGGTGCCTCGCCAAGTTTCGCCGCCTCCGCGAGCGCGGCGTCGGGAAACTGGTAGGGAATATCGTGGCTGCGGATGGCAATGTCAATTTCAAGGCCTGGCGCCATCGGCTCGCCGAGCACCTCGACCACAATGCCCGTTGCGCGGTTGCGCCAGTCCGGGTAGTCGCGGATTTCTACGGTAACGTATTCACCCGGCTTGGCATTCTGGCGATCAGCCTGGTCGATCAGGATATCGTGGGTGATGCGCGGGTTATCGGGCACAACGAAATAACCGCCCGCTTCGTTTTTCAGCCGCCCGACAACACGGCTAATGCCCCGTGCAATAATTTCGGCGACCTTGCCTTCACGCTGGCCGCGCCGGTTTTCGCCGGTAATGCTGACCAGTACCTCGTCGCCGTGAAACAGCCTGCGCATTTCGTTGGCAGCGAGATAGATGTCTTCACCGTGCTCCTGCAGCACAAAACCAAAGCCGTCGCGGTGCGCTTCCACACGTCCTCGCAACAGGTCCATTTTCCTGACCACGCCATACTCTTCGGCACGGTTGCACAACACCTGTCCCTCGCGCTGCATTGCGCGCAATCGCTTGCGCAGCGCCTGGCGGCTTTCTTCGCCCTTGATGCCCAGTTGTGAAACCAGCCCGCGAAAATCCAGCGGCCCGTGTTCTTCGAGTTGCTCGAGAATATGCTCGCGGCTCGGAATCGGGTTCTCGTATTTGCGCGCCTCGCGTTCAGCGTGGGGGTCGCCCTTCGCATTGCGGGCCTTGCGTTGCTTTTTAGGAGCGGAGCTGGAATCTGATTTGGGCAAAGGAAGGGCCTGCGGAAGTTGCGGTGGATGAACGAACAGCTGGGCGAATTTGCATCGCGAGCTGCATAATGACCGAGAAACGGCCGTCGCGCCAGCCGATTATTGACAACGGAAAGTCGTAACAGTAGAGTGCGCAGCCGCGTTGCCACGGCGCAGTGCGCAGCCACGTTATATATGCCCAGGTGGTGAAATTGGTAGACACGCCAGCTTCAGGTGCTGGTCCTCGCAAGGGGGTGGAGGTTCAAGTCCTCTCCTGGGCACCACTCCAATTTGGGGTCAGTGTAAAAA
>JBATGO010000086.1:0-2644 GCA_049665845.1 Pseudomonadales bacterium
GTTATACTGAACGCAGTAACCGAATCATCTCCAACCCCAAAACCTGCGCGAATTTCTCCGGAGAGATTTTCATTAAAGAATACTCCCACACGACCAAAAATGACGCTTAACGATGCGTCGTCAGAAATTCCGTCTTCTGAGTAATTGACAAACGATAAACTGGCACCTGCATAGCCATTTTGAGCATTAGCTGGGCTAATAAATAAGACTGCCAGTAAAAAAACCAAAGCCGCTTTTGTGTTCATACGAAGTTCTCCAATTTTTTGGTTAATACGCTGAGCTTGTGTTGAAACAACAATTATCGCTTAGCCTACGAGTAGATTTGGTGGAGAAAGCAATGAGGGGAGCAGCCAAAGGCTCTAGGAAGTATGGAGCCGTTTAATTGCGTAGGAGGGATATCACCTTTCCTGGCTTTTATGGTGCGATTACATCCCATTTCCTTGCTCTCCGACAAACGTAAATCTATTTACTTGCGGGGACATAGCCGCAACAGTCTAAACATTATCGTCAGCTACAGCCTGAACATAGCAGGGTTTTCAATACGAAAGCAAGCAGTTTGTATTACCGTAGTAAACCACTTGGTCATTGCCTAAATAAGGTACTTACAAGTTAACTCATTCAGCCTGGTAAAATCAGGTATCAAATTTCAGGTTCTGACAAATTAACTTCTCTAGCCCAACGAAATCAAAGATTTAATCTCAGGCAACTACCCTGCCCCAATCTCTGAACGCACTTGTCCTGAGATCACGATAATGCTGAGCTCTGACTAGATGCCGACCGAGATTGAACAGGTTGGATACGGCGGCGTGTGTACCTAGAAATCTCTGTGCCTGAATGATGGATTTAAATCGCCGCATCCCTCTTTCCCTGACTCTCGTTGCTTCATGAGATTGCTCGGCCCGGTTATTCGCATACTGGCGCGTTAGATGAAATGTATCCGGCACCAATTCCCGGTGGGCAACATTATAACTTCGCAGTTTATCGGTAACGATGGTTCTAGGCTCCTCGCCGTGGCTTTTCAATAACCGCTTGAAGCATCGTTGGGCCGCAACACCATCGCGCTTTGCCTGTAGATAGACATCAACAACTTCTCCATCCTGGTCGACAGCCCGCCAGAGGTAGTGCTGAATTCCATTAATTTTAACGAATACCTCGTCGATGAAAAAAGTATCACCGTAGCCTCGATGTCGACGCTTCAGTCGCTTGGCGTATAAAGCACCGAAATTGATGCACCAGCGCCTAATTGACTCACGGCTAACCTGAATACCTCGCTCCGCCAGCAGGTCTTCAACGTCTCGATGACTGAGATTGAACCGATAGTAGAGCCAAACGGCATAGCTGATGATATCCGGAGGAAATCGGTGGCGTTTATAGGTGCTCATGGCGCTATTCTAACAATTAGAGGAAGTTAACTTGGCAGTACCGTTCCAGGTACATTCCTGGCATGGTCAGGGTAAAAATTTGCTAGTATGGCCTCTTGCTCTACTACACAGAAATTTCAATTAAAGTATGTACCCTGTAGTCGAACGACGGCGTGGTGGCACCTAGGAGGCAATTAATGGTAGATATTAACATTGGCATAGATTCAAATTGGCGCGATCGAATTGCAGAAAGTCTAAAGCATCTGCTCGCTGATAGTTACACTCTTTATTTGCAAACGCATAATTTTCATTGGAATGTAACCGGCCCACAGTTTCGTGAGTTGCATCTAATGTTCGAGGAACACTATACTGAACTTGCTGTAGCCGTCGATGATATTGCTGAGCGAATTCGAACACTGGGCGTTGTAGCGCCTGGGACATACAAGCAATTCGCGAAGTTGAGCAATATTGAAGAGGTTGAAGATGTGCCCCCCGCCAAGGAGATGATCAAGATACTCACAAGATCGCATGAACAGGTCGTGCGCACATGCCGAGAAGCACTAAAAATAGCTCAAGAAGCTGGCGATGAGTCTTCAGTGGCTCTGATCTCTGATCGCATGCGTATTCATGAGAAAACCGCGTGGATGTTGCGGGCCCTGCTAGAAACTTCCTGACGTTCACATAACAGCGCCCGGTCCCTGGTTGAAGTCCAGGTGGGCCCACCATTTTCATTCAAATCATCGGCTTATAACGATTGGAGTGTCTGACTTCGGACGATCGCGGGATATTTGCCGATTAAAATATACACAGAAATGTACCGGATCTGAACTAGCTAGCCATACATGACGTAACAACCCAGTACAAGAATCTGGGGGTGTTGTTATGCGTGACTATTTCGTTAGTTCCTATCGTTCGGTGATGGACCATCGATTCAATCCGTTTCGGTATCTCGATACCGCTTCCCAGTTCTACTTCATGTCCTTATTGGCCTGGATGTGGAGTATGGTCTTTTCGTTGTCTTTCCTCTCCATTTTCTACTTTCATTGGATGTGGTTAGGCCACCTGCTCATTCTGGGCGCTACTTTCGCTACGATCGAGATATTCAAATGGGCAGAAAGCACTAGCCAGCCGAAACCTGTAGTAGCGGACGAGGATCGTAGATGCGTATGGCGACTTGAAAACGAAGCGTAGAGATCTCTGCCTTGTTATTCTTTCATCAACACAAGGGCGCGAGCCTGTAAGATTAGAAATGAGCGCGTTAGCTGAATTTGAAGCCCCCGCTT
>JBATGO010000087.1:0-2023 GCA_049665845.1 Pseudomonadales bacterium
GCCGGGGTGTGCCTGCAACACAAGGATACGGTCGGCGAGGTAAATGGCCTCATCAAGGTCGTGCGTGATAAAAACGACAGTTATATCGATATTCCGCCAAATCTCCATCAGGTGTGATTGCATTTTCGAACGGGTTTGCGGATCGAGGGCACCGAACGGTTCATCCATCAGCAAGATCTTCGGCTGGTTTGCCAGCGCCCGTGCGATTGCAACACGCTGTTTCATACCGCCGGAGAGTTGGTGAGGGTAGCTATCGATGACTCGCGAGAGCCCCACCAATTCAATCCATTGCGCAGCTTGGGATTCTGCGGAGCTGAAACCCATTCCCGATTCCAGCAGGCCGAACATCACGTTGCGTTTGACGGTTAGCCATGGAAACAGCGTATAGCCCTGGAATACCATGCCGCGGTCTGGCCCCGGGCCGTGAACCGTGTTGCCGTTGAGCAGCATTTCGCCGGTGCTCTCGGGCTCAAGGCCAGCGAGAATCCTGATTAGCGTGGACTTGCCACAACCCGAGGGGCCAATTACGCAAACGAACTCACGGCGGTATGCTTTGAAGCAGATATTATCCAGCGCCGTTATCTGCCCTTTGGGCGTTTCAAAAAATTTGCTCAGGTTCCTGACTTCGAGTGAAACGGGGCGCTGCTTGAGCCGCCCGAAGCGTTCGCGTACGGTGTCTGTTTGGTCCAGGTAGCTGGGTAGTGATAATTGCGTCATCGAAGGTGCCTAAACGGTTTTTTCCGTCTTTTGCCAGGGGAATAGCCTTCGCCCGATCGCGGCCAGCAACAGATCAATGGCGAGGCCCATAATCCCGATCATCATGATCGCTGCAAATACGTTGTCGAAGTTCTTGTACCGCGCCTGTTGGGTAATAAACCAGGTAATACCCGAACTGGTACCAATCAGTTCTGCGACTATCAGGTAGGTCCATGCCCAGCCCAGCAGGATGCGCATATCCCGGTACAGGTCAGGCAATACGCCAGGCACCACCACTTTGAATAACAAAGATTTGTTTTTGGCGCCCAGGGTCTGCGCCGCTTCCAGCAATGCCGGATCGAGTTTTCGCGTGGTATTAGCGATTACCAGAACTTGCTGGAAAAATGTTCCGATGAAAATGATGGCTATTTTAGGGGCGTGGTATATACCCAATATCGCTACAGCCAACGCGCCAAAAGCAGGTGCAGGCAGGTAGCGAAAAAATTCGATAAACGGTTCGAAAAGGCGCGAAAAAAAATCGTAGGTGCCGGCAAGGATACCGAGTGGTACACCAATGATGGAAGAGAGAATGAACCCCCAGAATATTACCTGGATGCTTTCCCAGAGGCTTTCATGCAGCCACTTTTCGCTGCGCCGTTTGGGCTCAGTGGTGAAGGAGGTGTAAAACGCCTTTGCGACTTCATGTGGTGCGGGAAGGTAGATGGGGTTGGCACGCTGGCCCACCGGTATTTCACCACCAAGCTCCCGCACGCTTGCAAGCTCTGATTCAAACAGTGGCCGCTCAACCAGCATGCCCGGCTTGAAATACGAAACGTCACCCTCGCGCTGGATTTCCATCATTGGATGCCAGAGAAAGGGTATATAACTGACCAGGCACCACAGCAATACGGGCAATAAAAAGCTGGCCGCTGAAACTGTAAAGCGGGTCTTGCCGCGCAGCGGACTGCGCACCGCAAGGAGTTTGGCGTTACTCATCGTTGCTCGCTATTGCAGCCCCATACCACAGCGCGCCGCGCATTTGTTGCGTCATAAATCGGCGCACTGCTGGCACGCTGTGGATATCAAAGCCCCATCATCAGGCTGGTGTCGATATAGGAGTCCAGGTCCTGGGCTTTCTTGTAGACATCGTTGGCCAGGTTGAAGTCGTCGGATATTTTCGACGAGCCGTACAGCGATTTAAAACCGGCTTGCTTGCCGGTAAAGGCCTTGGCTTCCTCAAGCGTCAATATTTTTGTGCCATCAATAAAGCCCCGGTACACTTCAGGCTCAAGACCAACCCGCGCGGCCATGATCTTTACAGCTTCCT
>JBATGO010000088.1:0-5849 GCA_049665845.1 Pseudomonadales bacterium
TCGCCACGCTTTTATCGAAATTTTTGTCGCCGCGGTAATTCAGGTAAGCGCCGCCACCAAGGGTAATCACCAGGAACAGCGCGACACAGGCAGCCACGGCAGCGGAAATCTTGCGCAGAAAACGCCGCTGCGCTGCGTTGGCGGTTGCCGGCCTGAAATCGCCCTGTAACAGGTTAAGACCGCTATCGAGATTTTGCGCGGCACTGATTGCCAGCAGTTCGGAAACCGTTTCGCTATAGCGCAGCCGCGCCGTGGTCACATTTTCAGAGCGCACCAGGGTATCGATTTGCTGCAGCCAGTTTTCGGGCCCGGTTTCAACAGATTCACTGACCGGTTCACTGCCACCCGCAGCGGAAGTACCTGCAAGATCACCGGGATTGACATAATCTTCGCCCAGCAGCGCAGCTTCGTGCGGGTCGTGGGGCACATCCTGCGCGGCCGCCGCAGCGCCCCGTGGCGCTTTCGGTTCACGATGCACAGCATTTTCGCCAGCGTCGACTGGCACCGTCAGGCCGGCCAATGCGGCATGTTCCGATGCGGCATTTTCGCTGTCAATCAGGATAACTTTTGCCGACGCCGCGGCAGCCATGGCATCGCGCTCTGCGCGCTGTGCGGCGCGATTGATAATATCGCTGGACCCGGCTTCGGCCGCATCAATTTCTTCCAGCGCATCGTTTACCGCCTCCTGGTTGCCCTCCGGCATCGCCGACAGCGCAAGGTGCAACACCGTATTAGCGGTTTGCGGCGCGAGCACCATGCCGCTGCAGGGCCCGTCGCGAAACAGCAACCTCGATCCATCAAACAACAGCTGCCAGTCGCCCTGCTTGCGCGGCACACACAGTACATCGAGGAAAAGGTAATCGGGTGCAATGCCCGCATCGAACAGGTTGTCGAGCCACTCCTCGAGCAGGCTGCGACGGATCGCGGCAACCGAGACCTGCTCACCGCTGTGCAAAACCGGCATCGCCAGGTGCATTGCTTCGATCGGATCAACGATCTGCTCTTCAACAAGAAAAGGCACCAGCTGCCTGAGGTGTCGCTGCTGCTTGGCAGGCACCTCCACTCTGCTGAGCAAAATATTTTCGCTGCCGACGATCACCACGCAGCGACGCACAGATTCACTACCTGCAAAGACCTCGGGCAGATCGCGCAGCAGCGTATGACCGCTCGATTCGACCAGGCCTCCGGCCGAAAGCAGCGCCCAGGCCACAGGTTTATCCGCACCGATATGGCTTTCGCGAAAACGCAGGCAGAGCAGGTCGGGCATAGAATCGTGATCGGATTTGGCGGCAAATTTCTTCTGGCCGCTCTTGTTCAGGGGGGCGCGGCCGAAAATTGAGCGAAGCGCCACGAATTATCGGTTTCCTTGCGCGATAACACAACGTACTTTGCCGCATTGCCACTGCCTTCCTGGTATAGCTGCGTGGTGAGGTAAGCGGTATAACCTGCATAGCGGGCGCTGATATTGACTTCAAAATAGTCGCTGGACACACCGTAGTGCCGGTTGCGTGAGTTAAAGCGCGTATTACCCTGGCTATCGTTGCCGGTCATTTTCGAGCTGGTAACGATATTGCGCGTACCGCTGCGCTCGTTAAATTCCTCGTCATTTTCATAAGGCACTTCAGACAAAATATTCTGCGCCGCGCTCAGGCTGAGGCCCTGCTCGCGGTTGTCGGTGGTCTGCTCCTGCAATGTCGTCAAAACGTAAAGACCCGCTGTATTTACGTTGATCGGTAACACGCCTACCGTGTTTACCACCGTCACGTGCGGCAATAAAACCTCCAGCACTGCAGGCTCAAAACCATTCACCAGGCGCAGTTCGCTGAGGTCGGTCATGCGCTGGTTGGCCGCGCGATAGGCCGGGCTGCGGTTGGCGTAGGCGTCGCTCTCGCTGAGGTAGCCCTGCTCCTTGTCGTCAGCGTCGAGCCAGTCAGCGAGGTTATCAGCCAACTCACTGTCGAGCTGCAGTTCCACCAGCAGGTTGCGAAAGCGCTCCAGTTCCTGCTGGTTAACAAGGCCGTCTTCCTGCAGCAGGTTGTTGAGGTTGTAAAAGCGATTCAGGTCAACGATCTGCACGCTGACTTCGCCAATATTGTCGATCTCGAATGCAATATTGGGCGAAGCCCAGATTTCCTCGAGCGTGTCGGCAGGCTTTTTGTCATCGACGTCCTGCTGGTCTTCCTCGCGCAGTGCCAGGATCGCGAGGCTCTCGGCAGCCAGTGCGTAATAGTGTACCTGGGTACGATTCACCATTCCATTTACACGGCGAACGTCGATGGATTTGCCGACAATCACCTTGCCGGTAATCAAGGTGGCGATCGCGAACACCATCAGCACGGTAATCAGCGCGACGCCGCGCTGCCTGTGCATGCCGCGCGGCATCTCAGCGCACCTGGAAAACATAGGCGTACACGGCATCTGCCTCAAGCACGATGCTCACCTCAACCGCTGCGGGTAACCTGGGTTCCTGGCTATTTGCACCGCCCTGCCGTTGCGCCAACACCAAATCCTCTGACCAGTCCTCTACGCCCTGGTCGTAAAAGCGCGTGCGAAAATCTGCAACGTCGCGCAGCAGCGCCTGTTCAATCGGCCGGCTGTCGACCACACGATCGAGTACCTGCCAGAATACGCGCACCAGGTACAGCGCCTCATCGCGATAGAATTCGCTGTCCGGGTCATCACTCTCGGGGTGGTAGTCAATACGATAGGCGACGCGTTGCAATTCACTGCGCGGCCACTGCAGCGGGTTGCTCCAGCCAGTGCGCGTGAAAGCGATAAGGTTTTCGTCGCTCTCGAACTCCAGCGCAGGCAATCGTTCACCATATTCATCGACAACCGGTCGCTCAACCATTTGCCGGAAATCCTGTGCCAGCTGCCAGTTGAGACGCTGCAAGGTGGAGAGCTGTTTCGAAAACTGTTCATTCTGCTTCTGTGCACGGATAATCTGGTCGAGTATCTGGTAGGAACCGAGGCCTATCCAGGCAAAGATAAACATCGATACCAGCGCTTCGATCAGCGTAAAGCCGCGCGCGTCGGTACTTGCGCTGTGCATCAATCGGCCGCCATGTCGGTGCGGAAGGCGCTGAGCAACACGGTGGCGTATTCCTGGCGCGACAACAGCTGCCCCTGTGGACGCACCAGCGCGTCGATGCGGCGCACCTTTTCGTTTGGCGTTTCGCTGACGCTCACCTCAACACTCCACTCGCGGTTAGCCAGCGTAATGCGCTCCACTTCGCTGCCGAACTCCGGCATTTCATTTTGTATCAAGACGGTGTTGAGCGCGTACTCGGCGATACCCAGGGCGACGATCTTGTCATTGAGCTTGCCAAGATCAGCGGTCGCCTGGCCAACATTACTCATTAACGCGACGCCTGAGAGTGCCAGCACGGCCAGCGCGACCAGCACTTCGATCAGCGTAAAAGCGCGCTGGCGATTGAGATGGCCGGCGCGCGCAGGCTGGGTGATCACGGCGTCGTCTCCTGCTGCGTCAGCGGCTTCACGCGCGGCAGCGTAAACCCGTCTGAACTGACCTTGTAGGACGCGCGCTGGCCGGGTTCATCTTCGGCTTCGAAAATAACGTCGAATACCGACATCTCGCCCGAGCTGAGCACCAGCAACTGCGGCGATTCACCGCGTTCATTGCTACCCCTGCGGCTGCGGTTGGCCGCACCGGCCTCGGCTTCGAGACGCTCGTCGAGGTCGATCTCGGCAAATTCACTCTCAGACCCGGGATCATCGACCGGCACCGCGAAACCATCCACCGACACATCCACCACCATGCCCTCGGGCAGTTGATGCGCTTTAAATGCCTGTCCCTCTGCCGCCTGCCAGTTCCTCGCATAGCGGTCGTAACGCAGCACCGAGTAACTGCTGCGCTCGAACCTAAAGCCGAATTCATTCGCGGTAAAAATGGCTTCATCGGCCGCAGCGATAATCAGCGTTTGCAAGCGCTCCGCCTCGGCCTGCATCTTGCGCTGGAAGCTGTCGCCAATCGATAGCACGACCATACCCGAGAAAAGCGCCAGCAAGACCAGCACAACCAGCAGCTCGATCAACGTAAAACCCCGCGGTGTTCGCGGGGTTGCCAGGGATGCACAGCGCGCAGGCCTGCAAATTTCTGTAGTATGAGCTTGGAGCACTGGCTTTGCTGACACGGTTGCCTGTAGGTTAGAATTCGCCGCCGCGCCTGACAGTTTGACTATGCCGCGCGAAAAGCTGGCCTAGTTATCCCAGACACTGATATCCGCGCTGTAGCCCTCGCCGCCTTCGCGACCATCGGCACCGAGACTGATCAGTTCGTAGGGACGCGACCCGTCACCGGGACTGAAATAAATGTACTCGCCTTCCCAGGGATCGCGCGGTATCTCGCTGCCTTTCAAATAGCCCTGGCTGTTCCAGTTTTTTGGCACCGGCGTTCCGCTCGGCTGGCTGACCAGCGCCTCCAGGCCCTGGTCAGTGGTGGGATAGAAATGGTTGTCGAGCTTGTACATGTCGAGTGACGATGCAAGCGTTGCGAGGTCGGCCCTGGCGGTCGTTACTCGCGCCTTGTCGACCTGGCCCAGCACGTTCGGGCCGATCAGGCCAATCAGCAGCCCCATGATAACGACTACAACCAGCACTTCAATCAGCGTAAAGCCACGTTGCGATGCGCGACCGCTCACTCCGGGATAGGACATCAACAAATAACTCCTCTGGTTTCTAACGCCTGTCGGTAAAAAAAACAGCACGGTGGCTTAAACAATTGTATTCAGGTTGACAATGGGCAGCAGGATCGCGAGCACGATCACGAACACACAGACGCCCATGAACAACAGCATCACCGGCTCCAGAATACCCAGCAAGACACCGATAAGCGATTCGAGGTCGCGTTGCTGCGCCCTGGCAGTGCGATCGAGCATCTGGTCAAGTTCACCGCTCTGTTCGCCACTGGCAATCATATGCAGCATCATCGGCGGGAAATACCCTCCATTCGACAGCGCCTGGTTCAGGCTTGTTCCCTCCTGAACCTGCTGGGTAGCATCGCCAACCAGGCGCCGCAGCCAGTGGTTCTCCAGTACCTGGCCGGCAATTTTCAATGCTTCAACCAGCGGCACACCTGAGGCGGTAAGAATACTCAATGTGCTGGCAAATTGCGCGGTATTGGTGCCGCGCGCGAGCTTGCCTATTAACGGAAAACCCAACAGGCGGCGATCCCACGAAAGCCTGAATGCCGGCTTGCGCAATGCGGACTTGAACAGCAGGAAGACTGCGATGATGCCCAGCAGCAGCAATACTCCGCGCTCGGTCAGAAAATCACTGGCCGCAATCAGGCCGCGCGTAATAGCCGGCAATTGTGCGCCCTGGGTGTTGAATACTTTCACCACGTCAGGCACAACGAAAACCATCAATGCCGAGACCACGCCGATTGCCATGCAAAAAAGAATAAACGGGTAGATCATCGCCATTTGCACTTTTTGCCGCGACGCCTGCGAAGCCTCGGTGTAGTCGGCAAGCTTGTCCAGTACCGCATCGAGGTGGCCCGCAGATTCGCCCGCGGCGACGGTGGAGCGGTAAAGCCCGGAAAAAGCCTGCGGGAATTCGCCCAGCGCATCGGCCAGCGTGAATCCCTCCAGCACCCTGGCGCGCACTGCGCTGAGAATACCGCTGATGCGGGCTTTTTCGGACTGGCGCGCAACCGTACCCAGCGCTTCTTCCAGCGGGATAGCTGCCTGCACAAGGGTCGAAAGCTGCCGCGTAATCAACGCGAGGTCGGCAACTTTCAGCGACGGCCTGCCAAAACTGAAACCGCCGCCGGCAATCGCAGCACGCGACTCATTTTGCGCGGCTGGCTCAACCTCCATTGGCATCAG
>JBATGO010000089.1:0-1603 GCA_049665845.1 Pseudomonadales bacterium
AGGTGATTGATGCGGGGAGTGGTAGCTGGGTGCGTTGGCTGGGGGACCTGAAGAGACGCCCTTCCATGACACGCTATAAATACATCCCTGTAAGCTCGACGGCGGCGTCCATGCCGCCGTACGGTCACGGCCAACCATCACGCTCCCTGCATTCGACCTACCGCGCGTGATTTGCGTGGTTGGGAAAAGGATCATTCCGTTCGCAGTACTGATTTTTGGAGGCTCCTTTTACAAATTAATGGCGGCGCATGGCCCTCATAAAGCGGAAACCTGTTAGTTTTTTTACCTAATTACACGCGGTAGCTGGTTCAGAGGCGGGGGCCTGAAGAGATGCCCTTCCATGACCGTACGGCGGCAGGGACGCCGCCGTCGAGCGTACAGGGATGTATTTAAAGCGTGTCATGGAAGGGCATCTCTTCAGTTCCACCAATCATCGCATCCAGCTATCAATCCCAACCCCTATTCTGCCCTCTCACAATACCAATCAATGTTGCAGCAAAAAAATCAACCCGATCAGCACAACCGTAACAACAATCGTCAACACGTTAAAGTAGCGATCGATCCACAGTTTTACCGCCGGTCCCAACCACCACACCAGCGCCGCGAGCAGGCCAAAGCGCAGGCCGCGACTGATTAGCGCACCCAGCACGAACAGGCCAAACGGTACCAGCGCAGCGCCGGCTGCGATCGTGAATACTTTAAAGGGTATCGGTGTGAAACCCGCAGTGAATGTTGTGATAAACGTATTGTCGGCAAACTTTTGCGCAATTGCGTTAAACGCCTCGGCGCTAAAGCCCGGGATATAGGCGTAAAAAAACTGGTCCATGCTGCCCCACAGGCCCCAGCCAATCGCATAGCCTGCCATGCCACCCAACACTGAACCCGCAGTACAGATCGCAGCAAAGCGCAATGCGCGTTCCGGCGCACCCATCGCCATTGCCAACAGCAAGATATCGGGTGGGATCGGGAAAAAAGAAGCCTCGGCAAAAGCGAGCAGAAATAGCGCCCAGCTTGCCTGCGGGTGGTCGGCCCAGAGCAGTACCCAGTCATACAGACGCCGCAAAAGGTGAGGCTTTGCCGCCATCTGGCCCGGGTTTGATCGCAGCCCCTCATTATCCGCTTTAGGTGCTGTTGAAACTGCGGTGCGATCCTGTGGCCTCTGGCCAGGCTTGTTCATCGGTTTCTCTCGTTCGGGGCGCAGCTGCCTCACTGCGCGAGGGGACGATAACGCGAAATAGTGCACATTTTTTCAACGATAGCGTTTAAAGGTCATTAAAAATCATTATATTAGCTGCAGGTTCTAAAGTGCCACCTGATAGCAGTCCAGGCATCAGCAGGCACCGGGTAAACCGTAGGCCGTGCCCGCCAGCGAGGTTCGGTCAAGGTCCCGACACTATCGACCGGTGAGATCGCATGGCAGCAAGGCCCGCGAGTATACAGCCCAAACCCGCCGTTGCAGCGCAGTCTGCGCTTTGTGGTGCCGCGCTGCACCCGCCAGCGCTTTGGAGACCTTTGCCGTGGGTGCCGAAAGCCAGCTTACGATTTGAGTTGCCGAAGCTGCTGCCACTGCTGCTGATGGTGCTGTTGTTGCAGGGCTGCGCGC
>JBATGO010000090.1:0-6442 GCA_049665845.1 Pseudomonadales bacterium
CACCAATATTTATTACTGTTGCCGGATCAGCCGCCGGATCCCATGCGCCATTGCCGTCCGACCAGACGAACACCCCGTTGGATCCTGTCGACAACCCGGTCAGGTTCAGTGCTATATCCACTACGCCGGTATTGCCGCCATCGCGGTCGATATAGATTAAGGTCAGGCCATCCAGTGATTCTGCAGTGCCACTGGCACTGGTGAGTTCAAAATACTCCTGTCCCTGGTCGGCTGGTGAGCCGGGGTTTTCCGCGTTGACAAATAACTCGGTGATAGCCACATCGGCTACCGGGACCACTAACAGTCCGGTGATGGTGTCTGAAATGGTTGTCAGGAAATTCCCGTCTGTTGAGCCAAGCCCAAGGCCAGTGAGCAGCGTATCGAGTGATCCGGCAAGATAGAGATCATGCGTATCGTCGTTATATATCGTGGAATAAATGATGAGAGCACTCAGCAAGCGCCCTCGGGCATTCATATGCGAAGTGTCTGGATCATGTAAATTCGCCCAGTTAGCCAATTCCCAACCGTCGCCTACCGGCGCGATCAAGGTAATTGCCGAGCCGGCGTTGTTGTCGATCGCATTTGCTGCAAGCGCATAGCCAGATTGCAGTTCAGCTTGCATCTGTGACGGGTTGCCATTGGGAAAGTATCCGCTGGCGCCATAGTACTCGGAATTACTTTGCTCCCTTGCCCAGGTTTGAAACATCACGGGAATAACATTCGGACTGGGCGTAACAATCTGCGGGCTGCCGCCGGCTGCAACATCGTTGTACAGCGCGACTGCACCACCGAGGTGGCTGGTCAAATTTCCCGGAGGGCTGGTGCTTAGCGGATAATTGGAGCGATCCTGCATAACGACAAAATCCCAGGTTTCGCCGCCAGGTGGCGCCGGGATTACGTTGTTATTGGCATGACCGGTAAGGGTAGCAGCAGCGTAAGTTACCTCGGCCGTGGTAGGCGAAGCCTGTCCTGCGCGCAGGGCAATATCCTTGACCAGGTCTGGCACCGCGGGCAAATCAGGATTGCTGCTGGTCCATTCATAGGTGTAGCTGTTCCCATAAAACAGGATATTAAACTGGGCGAGCGCCATGCCGGGTAGCAACAAAAGCAAACCTGCGAGTAGCAAACGGAGGTTTGAGCTTTTATATCCAGATGAAAAAATCGCTTTCATGGCATCAGCAACGCTTTTGAAGTTGAAAATACAAGAACTCGAGTCCAGAGGCCCACAAGTTCAATAAAAAAAACGCAGCGCTCGGGGAGTCGCTGCGTTTTTGCCTGCGTGCAGGTTTTTCCTTGCCGGGCTATAACTGGTTCAATCGCCCGGTTTCGTAGCTTACATGCGTCGTCGCAGGCGCGCCGCCAGTGCAATCAGGCCTGCAAACAGCGTGGCGATACCTAATGCTCCCATCGCCGGGACATTTTTGGAAGGCCCTGAAGAAACGATCGAAAGATCATTTGCCGAGCCCGGCGTGAGTGTAAAAAGTGAATTGAGATCGCCAACGAACAGCGGTACCTGCTCTGATGGGGCGTCATCGCCAAGTGCAAACGAAACCAGCTCATAGGGGCCATCGGCGTTGCCGTCATCGTCCCGATCTGCAACCGCAAACACGTAGCCCACGCCATTCGGCCCGACAGCGTAAGCGTCGATGGCGCGATCGCCAAGATCGTTTGAATCAAATTCTACGCCGCCCAGTTGAACCGCGTAGCTTAGCTCGGTGTTCCTGCCAATTTCCAGCCAGCCGACCGCATCAACAACTGATGTCCAGGGCAGTACATCCAGAACACCGTCATCATTGGTGTCGAGATCGTCTCCGCCCGCGCCGCTAAATCCTGAAACGATGGCAAAGGTCATCGAACCGTTCTCGATGTCATCGCCGCCACCGTCTCCATTAACGAATCCGCCCGCCGGCACGACTATCGAGGTGCCGGCATCAGCAGCAGGGTCCCATGCAGTGTTGCCGTCAGAGACAACCAGCAAGCCGTTTGTACCCGTGGAGTAGGATCCAAGGTCGATTACGACGTCGATTACACCTTCACCCGTACCTGGGGCATCTCCTTCGATCGCGATAAAATGAAGTCCGGCCAGCGACTCTACGCCGCCAGTATCACTGACGATTTCTATAAATTCCTGTAAATCGTCTGCGGCCCCCGCCGCGCCCAGGTTGAACGCGTCGATAAGCATCTCGGAAATAGACACGGTTGCAAAAGCGGTGGAGGATAGAGACAGTAGCGCTGAGGCAGTTGCCAACTGAACGCTACGAGTCAGGGTTTTGGTGAGAGGTTTGGTATGCATGGCAGTGACTCCGTTATTTAATTATCGATTGAAAGATACCGCGGCCGCGGCTGGGCTGCTTTTTATTAAATAAAGTTTCCTGATCAGCCCATTTGCGCCAGGATTTTTGTATGAACACGGAAATAAAGGCGGTATTACTGGTGCCAGGAATGTGCCAACAAATTGTTAATTTTTTAACCTAAAAAAGCAAACTCTGTGCCAACGTGCAAGATGATTGCGGCTGACTTGCTTAACTCTTATTAATCAATAGCTTGCGAAAAGGCACGGCGACAGCGTGAAGTCCAGCAGCGCATACCAATCAGATTCGCCATAGGAAAGGGCGGAAATCCACCCGAATTGGGAGACGATGGGTTATTAATTGCCCTATTGGCAAGTCCTGTCGATGGTGAGGACTGCAGAATCTTTTTGTGTTTTGATGAATCCACTTCCATAGCAGACTTGCTTTACCCGGAAAACTACGCGCGTTTTATGACTCGCCCCAAAATACAAATCCTGTTGGTATTGCTCTACCTGATTGCAATCGCGTTGACCGTTGTTTTGGCGCGGGATTCTGCCGAGCGGACAATGAGATCAGAGGCTCGGCTTGAACTCGGCAGGCTCGAAACAAAGCTTACTATTTCATTGGACAAATACCGCAGTATTCCAATCATACTGTCGGCTAATGAAAAACTGTTGCAACTATTCAACAAGCAGGATGAAGCTGCGATCCGGGGCTCAAACAAACTGTTGGAACAGTATAACGATGAGCTGGGCAGTGACGCCATTTTCGTGATTGCCCGCGACGGCACAACGCTTGCAGCAAGCAACTGGGATTTGCCCGACAGTTTTGTTGGAGTAAATTATGCTTTCCGCCCTTACTTTATTAATGCGTTGCAAGGGCATTCGGCAAGTTATTTTGCGCTGGGTACCCGATCGGGAAAAAGAGGCTACTACTTTTCCTACCCGATAAAAAAAGCATCGGATGTATTGGGTGTTATCGTACTGAAAGTTTCCCTTTCGGTTCTTGAGGAAAGTACTTTTAACGACGATATGCAGCTACTTTTAACCGATAATAACGGGCTGGTTTTTTATAGCACTGTGAAGGAATGGAACTATCGCTCACTTGCTAAGCTGGATGAGCCGGTCATGGCTGAAATCATGCGCCAGCAGAAGTTCGGCAATATTGAAATTAGCCCGCTGATTCTTGATAGGAGTCTGGCGGCCATCGACAGGGGCAGGCAAATCCTCCTCGGACGGGAAGGATCGGAGCAATACTATCTGAAAGAAATGTTGGCGATGCCGCTTGAAAATTGGAGCCTGGTGATCGTCATGCCAAAGAATAAGATATATGACACCGTAGCTTATATGCTTATGTTTGTTACTGTAGCTTACCTGCTTTTACTATTTGTCTGGTTGTATTGGCGTGGACGGGTTCATGCGCAAGAAGCAATGGGAAAACTTAATGATCAGCTCGAAGCCCGTGTAGAAACCAGGACACGTGAATTGAGCGAAGCCAATGTCAAGTTGCGCGAGAGTATAGGTAAATACCAGCAAAGTGAGGAAGCACTCAAACAAGCGCAGAACGAGCTAATCCAGGCAGCAAAGCTGGCCACATTGGGAGAAATGTCAGCAGGCATTAATCATGAATTAAATCAGCCTCTGGCAGCGTTGCGTACCTACACCGAGAATTCCAAGCGGTTGCTGGACAAGCACGATACCGAGAGTGTTAAGGACAACCTTGATGAGATGCTCAAGCTGGCATCGATGATGTCGAATATCATCAATCAGCTGAAAGTTTTTGCGCGCAAGTCTTCGGGAAAAATCGTACCCATTCGACTCAAGGACGTAATCGAAGCGTCTATTGCGATTCTGCAAAATAAAATTAAAAACCACCCTGTTGATATTGAAGTCGCCGATGTTGACGTCTCTCTCTTCGTATACGCAGAGTCGATACAGCTTGAGCTCGTGATGATCAATCTCTTGAATAACGCCCTGGAAGCAACCGCCTCACGTACAGATCCATGGGTCCGGTTATCTTTCGAGCAAAATGCCGAGATGGTTCAATTATTGCTTGAGGACAACGGCCCCGGCCTGTATGACGATCAATTGAAAACGCTTTTTGAACCATTCTATACCACGAAGCAGCAGGGTCTTGGGCTTGGTTTGGCGCTGTCCAGGCGAATCGTTGAGTCATTTGGGGGCAGCATAATTGCGGCTAACCGCGAAGCAGGTGGTGCGCGGTTTACTGTGGTGTTGCGGCGTGGTTGAGTATCTCGATATTTCGTTGTCGGATATTAAGCTGTGGTTTTAGCTGGTAGAGCTACCTTGAGGCGAAAAAAGTGTTGATTAATGTCCACCGGGGCTCGAAGTAATGCCTGATGCCAGAAATGTAATGGTTATTGATGATGAGCCGGCAATTGTTAATGCGCTCCATCAGCTCCTGACCATGGAGAATTATCATTGCACCAAATACCAGTCACCACAGTCCGCACTCCAAAACCTGACCCCGGATTGGAGCGGAGTTATCTTGTCGGACATTAACATGCCCGGCATGAACGGTATTGAATTCCTGAAACGTGCTACGGAAATTGATTCCGAATATTCCATTATTTTGCTTACCGGCCATGGTGATATTTCCATGGCGGTCGACGCAATGCGCAATGGTGCGTACGACTTTCTGGAAAAGCCGTTCTCGAATGATAGTTTGCTTGAATCAATTAATCGGGCTTACGAAAGGCGTCAATTGGTGCTGGAAAACCGCGATTTACGCATTGAGCTGGAAGCTCAAAGTGGCCCCGGTCCGAGAATATTGGGCAGCGATCCAAAAATTCTCGAGCTGCGGAAACTGCTCACACGCATCAAGGATACGCCGGCTGATGTTTTGATTCAGGGAGAAACCGGCACTGGCAAGGAGCTGGTGGCGCGATTCCTGCACGACCACAGTGTTCGCTCCAGTGGACCCTTTGTCGCGATTAACTGCGGCGCTATACCAGAAAGTCTAATAGAGAGTGAGCTCTTTGGCCATGAAGCCGGAGCGTTTACGGGCGCGAAGCAGAAAAGGATAGGAAAATTTGAATATGCAAATGGTGGAACATTATTTCTTGATGAAATCGAGTCAATGCCCGAGTTATTACAGGTTAATTTGCTGCGAGTACTGGAGCAGAGAACCATAGAGCCCCTTGGTAGTAACAAATCCATCCCCATCGATACCCGTATTCTAGCGGCTACAAAAACAGATTTGAAGCAAATGAGTGAGGATGGAACGTTTCGCGAAGACCTTTACTACCGACTCAATGTTATAAGCGTGTCTATCCCGCCACTGCGTGAGCGCGTTGATGACATCCCGCTACTTTTCGAAAATTTTCTTCGCCTGGCAAGTGCCCGTTATCACATTGATATACCGGAGCACTCGAAACACCAGGCGTGGTTAAAGAGCCATAATTGGCCGGGGAATGTTCGTGAACTACGCAACGTTGCAGAGCGCTTGCTGATAATGGGTGATGAAGCATTGCTTGACGTATCCGAATTGGATAACACCGATGATAGCGCGCTGAGCCTGGCTGACCAGGTTTCGCGATTTGAGAAGATGGTGCTGCAGGATGCCCTTATGGCATCACAAGGCAAGCTCAAGCCGGTACAGGAAAAATTGGGGCTGCCGCGTAAAACGCTATACGAAAAATTGCGCAAGCACGGTCTTGATAAGGAAAATTTCAAGGATTGATGAAGTCCGCTATCTGCCGCCTGGGTGAAAATCCGCCCTAATAGAATCCAGATAATTGCCGGGCAGCACGTAGTTCGGCGAATGTTAAGGCTTTTGCAATCTGGCATGTTCTTTGCTGGTGTTAGTCGCAGGCAATTTTTGTTTTGTTGGCGCGCGGTGCCTCGCGATGGGTCCTGTATGCGTTCCGGCGCATCCCGGACGTGGTTTGTTGCCAGCCTGCCACGTGATATTGCGGTGAATTAACAATACAAGCAGCGATATGCACAGGCGCTTGATTGCTGCGGCTGTTAATAAAAATACTGGAAGTTCGATTTTGAAAACAAGATTCCCAAAACCATCGTCTGGAAAATTAGTGGTATTGGAACCGGAAGGTTTTTATGCGGCTTTTTACCTTGCGCGTGGCGAGGTTGAAAAATATTTTTGTGTGAAGTGGTGGATCCTCGTATTAC
>JBATGO010000091.1:0-2699 GCA_049665845.1 Pseudomonadales bacterium
ATCGACGCGGCGCTGGCCGAGCGCGCAAATACCGTTGCCAGTGATGCAATCACCAGCGATTGGGTGGCACGCTACCAGGCGATTAATAACAACTGAGTGGCACATAACTTCCGCTTGCACGGTGCGAACGGAAATAGCCACTTGAGCAAATTACTGCCTGTTACGCGGCGGCGATGCGCTCCAGCAGCTCGTCGGTTTTTGCTCGCATCAATGCTTCGTCGCCGCGCGACTCGACGTTTAAGCGCACTACCGGCTCGGTATTCGACATGCGCAGGTTAAAGCGCCAGTCGGCATAGGCGATGCTAAGCCCGTCGGTGTGATCGATTTCAGCATTGGCGTTGGCGTATTCCTGTTCGATACTGGCTAGCAGCGCCGCGGGGTCAGCCACCGTGCGGTTGATCTCGCCACTCACGGGAAACGCCGCCTGGCAGTCGCTGACTAACTGCGACAGCGGCTTGCCCTTGCGTGCAACCAGTTCCGCAACCAGCAGCCACGGAATCATGCCGCTGTCGCAATAGGCGAAATCCCTGAAATAGTGGTGTGCACTCATCTCGCCGCCGTAAACCGCGTTTTCCTTGCGCATGCGCTCCTTGATAAACGCGTGCCCGGTCTTGCTCATCACCGGCGTCGCGCCATAAGCACGCACGATCGTCTGCGTGTTCCAGACCAGGCGCGGGTCGTGCACAATTTTTTCACTGGCAGACTTCTGCAGGAAGGCTTCGGCCAGCAGGCCAACGATATAGTAGCCCTCGATAAACTCACCGCTTTCATCGAACAGGAAGCAACGATCAAAATCGCCATCCCAGGCGATGCCGAAATCTGCACCGGCATCACGCACTGCAGCACTGGTAGCCTGGCGATTCTCGACCAGCAACGGATTCGGAATACCCTGCGGAAAATTGCCGTCGGGTTCGTTGCAGATCTTGAAGAACTCCACCGGCAATTTTGCTTCGAGCGCATTAATGACCATGCCGGCGCCACCATGGCCGGCATTGACGACAATCTTCAGGCCGCGCAATGCATCAACATCGACATAAGTGAGCAAGTGATCAATATAGGCGGGCCTGCTGTCCAGTAATGCGATACTTCCACGCTGCGCGCCATTGTGAAACTCGCCCTGCTCGGCAAGCCGCTTGATTTCCAGCAGGCCCGTGTCACCGCTGATTGGCGCGCTGCCACGCCGCACCAGCTTCATACCGTTATAGTCTTTGGGATTGTGGCTTGCGGTAACAACAATACCGCCATCGACATCGTTGTTAAACGTTGCGAAATAGATTTCTTCGGTGCCCACCATGCCGATATCCAGCACATCGCAACCCGCGTCGTTAATGCCGCTGGCGGTCGCCGCCACCAGCGCCGGGCTGCTCAGGCGAATATCGTGCCCGATACACACGCGCTTTGCCGCAAGGTGTTGGGCGAATGCGCGTCCGATGCGATAGGCAATTTCTTCGTTCAGCTCTGCGGGCACTTTGCCGCGGATATCGTAAGCTTTGAAACAGGTGTATTCATTGCCGGCATTCGACATGCGGTTCAGGCTTCCTTGTAGACATTTTCGTAACAGTAGTTGATGGCATCGATATAACCCTTGATGCTACCGCAGTCGTAGCGCTTGCCCTTGAATTTGTAGGCCATCACTGCACCGCGTTTCGCCTGCTTGAGCAGGGCATCGGTAATCTGCACCTCGCCATTCTTGCCCGGCGGCGTATCCGCGATTATGTCGAAAATATCCGGGGTAAGAATGTAGCGCCCGATAATTGCCAGGTTACTCGGTGCCTCTTCGCGCGGCGGCTTTTCTACCATATTGGTCACACGGTAGAGATCGTCGCGGATCTTATCGCCCTCGATAACACCGAATTTTTCGATCTGGTCGTCGGGCACTTCCTCGATCGCTACAATGGTGCAGCGAAACTGCTTGTACAGTTCGACCATCTGGCTCAGCACGCCGCTGCCTTCACAAAAGCACAGGTCGTCGGCGAGCACCACGCCGAAGGGTACGTCACCAATCAGCGTGCGCCCGGTAAGGATTGCGTTGCCAAGTCCTGCCATCTTGCGCTGGCGGGTAGTCGAGAACGTGCCACGATTGATCACGTCGCGGATGCCGGTCAGCAACTCTTCCTTGCCAGAACCCGCAATCTCCTTTTCGAGCTCGTAGTTGGTATCGAAATGATCGTTGATAGCACGCTTGCCGCGGCCGGTAACAAATCCGATTTCGTACAGCCCCGCATCCAGCGCCTCTTCAACGCCGTACTGCACCAGCGGCTTGTTGACGATCGGCAGCATTTCCTTGGGCATCGATTTGGTCGCGGGTAAAAATCGCGTGCCGTAACCGGCGACAGGAAAAAGGCATTTCTTGATCATGCAGTGCTCCCCTGAACTGGGTAAAATTGTACTGGATAAATTTTCACTGGCTATGCATCACGCCCGTACACGTCATCGTAGCGTACGATATCGTCTTCACCCAAATAGCTGCCCGACTGCACTTCGATCAGTTCCAGCGGGATTTTGCCGATATTTTCCAAACGGTGCTTGTGCCCGAGCGGTATATAGGTGGACTGGTCTTCACTGAGCGTAAAAACCTTATCCTCACAGGTAACCTGCGCAGTGCCGGACACCACGACCCAGTGCTCCGCGCGGTGATGGTGCTTCTGCAGCGACAGTTTCTGCCCGGGCGAGACGATAATTTTTTTCACCTGGAAACG
>JBATGO010000092.1:0-3248 GCA_049665845.1 Pseudomonadales bacterium
GAACGATATGCCGGCTCAGCAACACCTGCTCGAGCGCGCCGACTGCCGCGAGTGGCTGTCGAACTGCAAGCAGCGCTTCGATGTAATCCTGCTGGATCCACCGAGCTTTTCAAATTCGTCGTCTATGGCGACGACGCTCGACCTTCAGCGCGACCACGCCGAGTTGATCGAACAGTGTATGGCGCTGCTGGATCCCGCCGGTGAACTGTACTTTTCGACCAACCGGCGCGGCTTCAAATTAGCGCAAGCGCTGTATCACGATTACACTATCGAAGACCTTACCAGCGCTACGCACGATCCGGATTTCCAGCGACGCCGTCCCGCGCACTTTTGCTGGCGGATAACCAGTCGCGCAGCGGCAAGTTTTACAACCACAAGCACGCAAGCTGTTTGACGCAGAGGAATTTAACAATCGCAATGCACGACAGTTATCGACTCGTTATTGATTGCCCGGACAGGGTTGGCATCGTCGCGCGGGTCAGCCAGTTTATTGCCGAACACAGTGGTTCTCTGCTTGAAGCGAGCTATCACGCCGACCAGTTGACCCAGCGGTTTTTTATGCGCACCGAAATTGCTGCGGATTCGCTGGCGGTGACGGCGGAGGAATTTGAAAGACGCTTTGCGAAAATTGCAGCCGAGTTTGCAATGAACTGGTACCTGCGCAAGGCGAGTGAAAAGCGCCGCGTGGCGATGCTGGTCAGCCAGACCTCGCATTGCCTGGCCGATCTGCTGCACCGCTGGCAGAGCGGTGACCTCGACTGCGAAGTGCCCTGCGTTATTTCCAACCATGCCAACCTCAAGGACATGGCCGGCTGGTACGGCATTCCGTTTTTTCATGTACCCATGCCGGCAGAGGCTGAAGGCAAGCGCGCCGGTTTCGCCGAAATACAGCGTATCCTTGAAGCACATGATATCGATACGGTGGTACTGGCGCGCTTTATGCAAATCATGCCCGCGTCACTTTGTGCGCGCTATCCGCACCGCATGATCAACATCCATCACAGCTTCCTGCCGTCGTTTATCGGGGCGAACCCGTATAAACGCGCTTTTGAGCGCGGCGTGAAACTGATCGGCGCGACCTGCCATTATGTAACCGAGCAACTCGACGAAGGACCCATCATTGAGCAAGATGTGATCAGGGTGGGTCACCAGCACGATGACAAGGACATGGTGAGGCTGGGCAAGGATGTGGAAGCGCGTGTACTTGCTCAGGGTTTACGCTTGCACCTGCAGGATCGTGCAATCGTGCAGGGCAATAAAACCGTCATATTCGACTGAAAAGCGGGTTTTGTGTACGCGCCGGGTGCTGTCTGGCCAGTCGCGCATGCAACGCTCGCTTGTGCCTGCTTCGCTGCGTGGGAAAATCGACTTGCGTATGCCCTGTCCATCACTGAAAATGGCCTTCTCAACGCCTTGGTTCTGCAACAAGTCCCGCACACGGGTCGGCAGCAGCGCCAGAAAATCAATAACGTAGCGGTGATATTTTTGTAGGGGATCCGCGGGTTAGTCCACCGGCCGCTGTGCTTTTGGGCTACCATCGTGCCCCATAGAATTCCACAGTCGCAAGGCGAGTAACGCCGCGCCAGCTGATGGCCGGGCCAAACCGGTGTCGGTTGCGGTTCCGCGTTGCAGGGCAAGGCTCTGTCAGGAGATAAGTTGGATGTTGAAAATCGTCGGAATGGGCTGCTCGGGCCTCGCTGTGCTCGCCCTGCTCTCTGCGCCAGGCGCGCTCGCCCAGAGCAAGGACGAGCTGGAAGCCTATGAGGCCGAGCTGATCGATTACGAGAAAGAGCTCGATCTGCGCGCCAAAGAACTCGATAGGTTGGAAACAGAACTCGAAAAAATCGAGGACACAATTCTCGATACCGAAGTGGGCGACCTGCAAAAACAGCCACGCCGTGCACCTGCAGCTGATGGCGAAGCGGTTGCCGATGGTGAGCCTGCCGATACCGGCGAGGCTGCAGTGGATGAGGAGGGTGTCGCAATGGTACCGGTGGTGGAATATTTTTCCGCTACGCCGCGCACCCCGCACAATACCCGCGTTTACGCCTACGATGAGCTTGCAGTGTCCAGTATTGGCGGCCTGACCGATATGCTGCCCGGCAATGGTGCGGGGCTGCTGTTGCAAACCTCCGACAGTAACGCCGCGGCGCTGGATCTCACGCTGCGCGGTATCGGTGGCACCACTGTACACCAGGGCACAGGCGATCCCGGCGTCGGTGTCTTTATAGATGGTATTTACATCGCGCGATCGCAGGGCCTGACCATGGACTTGCTCGATCTCGAGAGCATTGAAGTGCAACGCGGGCCGCAGGGTGTACTGAGCGGTCGCAATACGTCCGGTGGTGCGGTGCACATGGTGTCGCGCAAACCCACCGGCGAATTTGATTTTGAGCAAACCCTGCTGTTCGGTGGAGAATACGACGAAGTCAAGTCGGTTACGCGCATCAACCTGCCGCGGCTTGCCGACCTGGTCAACGCGAAGGTCTCGTACATGCTCGACGACCACAAGGGCTGGGTTGTCAATCCCGGCCAGGGCAGCGATGATCGGGACTTCTGGTCGCGCGACAACCAGGCCGTGCGCATCGCCGTGAATCTCGACAAGGGTGGCCCGATAGCGTTCGACTACACCTTTGAAGACGCAGAAATTACTTCGACGGCGCCGTATTTCCAGGCCATCGATATGGGTGAGGCGAAACGCCAGGAAACCGCGCGTTCGGCGCTGGCAATTCCCGAGTCTGAAATCGACATACAGCACCATAACCAGACCATGGTGCTCAGTGGCGAAAAAGCCTCGATTACCTCGGTGATTGGTTATCGTGAAGTTGAGTCGACCGAATTCACCAACTACGACGGGCTGTTCGGCAGCGCAGTAACGCCGACCGTGGCACCCGGCGATGCGATGCGTGAAGACCAGTTTACCGTCGACCTGCGCCTCGATACCCGCGCGCTCGACGACACGCTGGATCTCGTGCTCGGTATCAGTAACCTGCGCGAAACCATGGAACTGAGCGAAGCCAGCACCAGTGGCGGTGCCGACGTCGATTCGTTCTCGGTGTATGCGCAGGGTGTGCTGGCGCTCGGCGAACAACTCGAAATCCTGCTCGGTTGGCGCGAAACCAGCGATGAGAAAACGGTAAAAAGTTTTTCCCGCAATGGTGTGCCCAGCGGTGAGCAGACCAGTATCGAGGACGACAACACCTCGTTCGAGATCGCCATCAGCCTGATGCCCACCGAAAACACCCGCG
>JBATGO010000093.1:0-6293 GCA_049665845.1 Pseudomonadales bacterium
ATATCCCCTTCCAGCATGCCAGCCCCCGCATACTCAAGGCCATGAAACGCCCTGCCGCTACGGAGAATACGCTTGCGCGCATTCACGCCTGGCGCCAGACCTGCCCCGAGCTCACTATCCGCAGTACCTTTATCGTTGGCTTTCCCGGCGAGACGGAACAGGACTTTGCAACCCTGCTGGAATTTCTACAGCAGGCGCAACTCGACCGCGTCGGCTGTTTTGAATATTCACCCGTCGATGGCGCCAGCGCGAACGCATTGCCGGATCCGGTGCCCGATGCGATCAAGCGCGAGCGCTATGAACGATTTATGCAAACGCAGCAGCTAATCAGTGCGGCGCGGCTGCAGGCCAAGATTGGCTCGACACAAACAGTTATCGTCGATGGCATCGATGCAGAACGCGACTGCCTGGTTGCGCGCAGCCCCGCGGACGCGCCGGAAATCGACGGGCTGGTTTACGTCGATGCCGACGGCGAATACCACCCCGGCCAGTTGCTCGAGGTAACTGTCACCGCGGCAGACGACTACGACCTGTATGCCAGCGTTAACACCTGATAACGTGGCCGCATAACCGTATTTTTATTCCGGAGCACGATGAACCTGTTGCTGCTCGAACAACACGAGCTGGTGCGTGAAGGCGCGGCTGGCACGAACGCGCAAGCCACGGTCACCCTGCATGACTGGCGCGCCAGGCACATTATTGATGTGCTTAAATCGACAGTCGGCACAACGATAAAAACCGGCCTGCTCGGCGGTGGCCTGGGCGCGGCGACGCTGGTTGCAATTGACAGGCAACGCAACACGGTGTTGCTGCAGCTTGATAGCGCCTCCTTTACCAAAGTGCCCCCAGCAGCACTGAACTGCCGCGTTTTTATGGCACTGCCAAGACCCAAAGCTGCGCGGCGCATATTGCGCTTGCTGGCTGAATGCGGCGTGAAACAGGTTCATTTTTTTCATTGCTACAAGGTAGAAAAAAGCTACTGGGCCAGCCCGGTGCTTGAAGTCGCACAGGTGCAGGCACAGTTTCAGCTGGGTTTATCACAGGCGAAGGATACGGCGATGCCTGCGCTCAGCATGCATCGCCTGTTCAAACCCTTTGTCGAAGATACGCTGCCGGGGCTGGTAGCGGGCGAATTCATGTTACTTGCTGACCCTGCGGGCAACCAGAGTTGCGAACAGGTTTTACGCGCTTGTGCACCGGGCTCGCGCGTAAATATTTTTATTGGCCCGGAAGGTGGCCTGATTCCCTACGAGCTCGACAAACTGCGCGCAGCAGGCGCCAGCGTGGCAAACCTTGGTTCGCGCATTTATCGCAGTGAAGTCGCACTCGCGCTGTTGTTGGGCCAGTTGCACGTGTCGGGCCTGCAGCAGGTGCCGCAAATCAGGCCCTGAAGCAAACCCCGGTACCGCCCAGACCACAGTAACCACCGGGATTTTTCGCCAGGTACTGCTGGTGATAGGGTTCGGCAAAGTAAAATGCCGGCGCGTCGATGATTTCCGTAGTGATTTCACGGTAGCCAGCGGCCTTTAGCGCACGCTGGTAGTTCGCCAGCGCCAATTCAGCATCCGCCTGTTGCTCACTGCCGTAGCAATATATGCCCGAACGGTACTGCGTGCCGACATCGTTGCCCTGCTGCATGCCCTGGGTCGGGTCGTGGCTTTCAAAAAAAACCTGCAGCAACTGTCCGTAATCAATTGCTGCCGGATCATAAACCAGCGCAACCACCTCGTTGTGCCCGGTGCGCCCGCTACACACTTCCTCGTAACTCGGGTTGGGTGTAAAACCCGCCGCGTAGCCGGCAGCGGTAAGGTAAACACCCGGCGTATCCCAAAACTTTCGCTCGGCGCCCCAGAAACAACCAAGACCGAACATCGCACGCCGGTAGCCTGCAGGACAGTCCAGTTGGCCATCATCACCCAACAGCTTGCGGCCTGACACGTAATGCAACGCCGGCACTTGCATGGCGCAGTTGCGACCGGGCAAGGCCCGCGCGGCATCGACCATTTGTCTTTTGTTTGCACCTTGAAACATTGCGTTTACTTCCTGCCCTGGTCATTGCCCGTGAACTTCAGCCACTGTCTGCAAGCGCCTGTGCCCGATTTTTCATATCCCAACCCAGTGCCCGGACTGAACGCAAAGGCAAGACCTCTTCTACACGCACTTCCGCCCATCCCGCGCTGCGCAAGGCCAGTGCCAGCCGGTAATCAGCCGCCGGCGACAGGCAGGCAAACTGCCAGGCTGCCGGATCATCGTCCAATCCCGGCCTGAGCGTCAATTCTATCGCGGCACCGCCACACAAGCGAAACCCGAAGTTTTCGAGCCCCAGCGCAATACCTTCACCACGGGCCTTCATATAGGCCTCTTTCAGCGTCCAGTAATCGAAAAATCGCTCGCGCTGTTCCTGCTCCGGGAAACTATGCAGCTCGGCCAGCTCTGCACCAAAAAAGTAGTGGCGCGCCACCGACAACACGTCATTTTTTCGCTCTGTGTGCTCAACATCGACACCTACCGGCCATGGTGCGAGCGCCGCGACTACCCAATCGCCGGAATGTGAAAGGTTAAAGTGCAACGCGTCGATCTGTTCACCAGCATTGCCGGCGCCTCGCATGCACGCTGCATCGAGAAATGGTTTGCCGTACTCATCGACCGCGAGCGGCAACGCATGCGGCTCCAGTCCCAACCATTCCGCCAGCGATACGCGCAGCAACGCCCGTCCGAGCAGATGTCGATCACGATCGGCGCGAAAACGAAATCGCTGGTTGCGCGCTCGCTCCGTGTTATCGAGCAATTGCCAGTAGCGCTGTCGCAAATCATCATCCAGCCGCGAACAGTGGGCGATGCGAACGAATGCGGGCTTAACTGGTTCAGGCATGGTTGTTACGCTGGTGCTGGATCTAGGGACAGTTTACTTATTTGCGAAGTATGGCAAATAAGTAAACTGTCCCGAAATAATGCGAAATCATGGCCAGTAGTACCTGACGAGTTGCACGACCAATAACAACGCGCACAGTGGCAACACCCATCGCGACCAGCGCGCCTGGGTGCCGTCGTCCATTGGCTTGCCAAATCGCTCGAGTACGACAACCATCAGCGCAACGCCGACAAATATGTACAACAGCAGTTTAAAAAGGTTATCCATTGCACCCATCCCCTGCGCAGGTTTTTGCATTATAAAGGTTGCAGTTAATTCAACGGACTATCTACGACGGCGATCGGAACGCGCCCGTTATACCGGCATGAAAGACAGCAAAGCGCGGTAGTGCCGCCAGTCGAAACCACTGCCCGGGTCGGTTTTCCTGCCCGGCGCGATGTGCTCGTGGCCCACGATGCGATTATCGCTTATCTGCCGGTAGCTGCGCTGCAGCGCATGCGTCAGCGCAGCCAGTACCCGGTATTGCGCGCCCGTAAATAGACCGTCGTCGCGCCCCTCCAGTTCAATACCAATACTGTAATCGTTGCAGCGCTCGCGCCCCTCAAAGCTCGATTCACCCGCATGCCAGGCACGCTGCTCGCAATTCACAAACTGCACAAGCCCACCGCCACGGCGCACCAGGAAATGCGCCGACACCTCAAGCGCACAAATTTCTGCAAAGTAGGGATGCGCCCGCGGCGACAGGCAGTTGCTGAACAGCTGTTCAATGTAGGGCCCGCCGTAGCTGGCCGGGGGCAGCGCGATACAGTGAATAACCAGCAGGTCTATCGGGCAGCCGGGCGGCCTGTCATCACAGTTCGGTGAAGCGCAAAAATGCGCCTGTTCCAGCCTGCCGTTGGACAGCGCGTAAGCCATGGTGGATTGAACAAATCGAAAGGGATACGGTGCGCCGCATCATAGCGCAGCGTCGCCGGCAGGCAAAGCTGCCAGCTTTATGCAGGCAACAACGTTAATCAGGCAACAACGTTAAGCAAGCGAAAACGTTATGCAAGCGCGCCGCTCTGGCCGGTGCGAAAGTAGGCGGCAAATTGACTCAGGTGCCAACCGCCTCATGTTGCTGCTTGCGCAAGCCATCGATAATCGAGGTCAGCGCCTTGTCAAACAACTGTGCGTCTTCAAGCGGCAGCATGTCACCGGATTCCAGCAATTTCGCAATGCCGACCACATCGAGTTCTGCCGCCTTGGAACCGGCGCGATTGACGAAGATTCGCTTGCCGCTGTTGCGCAATATTGCAACCAGCCTGCAACGCTTGCGACCGCTCTCGTCAACCAGCTCGACCCACTGCCCGACCGCCATCGCCCTGGCCGCGGCGATATGACTGCTTTCCGCGTGCGAAGATGAATCGACAGCCGCCAGCGGCGATTGTTGCGTATCCACCGCTGGATTGTCCTCCGCGGGCACCGTGCACTCCCGCTTCGCCTCGACTGCCACGGGCAACGGCCTGCTGCGTTGCATCACCTGCATGTGGGCACGCTCCAGCTGCTCGAAAAACGCATTACAGGCGCGCTTGTCGTGGTTGATCGATTCAAGCCCGCGCCGCAGCGATTTGAGCAACGCCGGCAGCTCGCGCAATAACTCGGCGCGATCGCCACCACAGCGCTTTGGCGATACGGTCCAGAGCAATTTCTCCAGCGTTTGTTTCGCCTCCAGCCAGCGCTCGCCTTCAGGCCCCTGCTGCACGTAGGCGAGAAACAGGATATTGCTCCAGACTTTTTCTACCAGCTGCACGATAAAATCCGGCAGGCCCTGCAAGACCAGGGATTCGATCACTGCCCTGACCTCTTCACGTGCATAGTTTGATTCATCGCGCCCTGATTCAGCATCGACGAGGCGTTTCTTGCGCAGCTCGGTGCGCTTGTTCTCTGCATCGACCCATGATTTGAAATCTGCCATGACATCAAAGAAAACCTGGCTGTCACGGTCGTATTCACGGGTAATACGTTCGACTGTGCTGCATACCATCTGGAACAGCGGATCGGTCTGGTAATTATCCGACGCGACCCAGCCGACAACAGCGTCGGTCATTTCATTGAGCAATTTGCGCGCCGGATGACTGGGGCTGCAGAAAAAATTCGACTCGTTCATCGCAACCTTGATGATTGGTACCTGCAACCTGCTCAGTGCCGCTTTCATTGGCGCTGAAACTACGCGATCCTCCAGCACAAACTGGAACAGCATCGAGACCAGGCCAATTACATCGCGCTCGCGCTGACTGATCGAATGGTCGCTGCTGTCCGATGAGGCGGCCAGCTTGGTCGCGAGCATCAGCAGAATATCTTCCGGTCGCTGCACAACCGCAGCACCCTGCCCCAACTCACTGTGCGCAACACCAACGCCCTGCTGACGTTGCAGGTTATTGAGCAGCTGCCACAGTACCTCACTGCCAATCACGGGGTAATGGCTGGTCTGCAGCAATTGCAATGCGCCCGCCAGCGCATCAGTATGCGCCCCACCCATACGCAACCCGTACTGCGGTACAAAGGAAATCAACTGCGTGAGCTCGCGCACCTGCTGTGCCTCGACTACCGACATGGCGCGCTCGGAGAGCAGGCTTTCACTGCGCGGATTGCCCGCCGCTTCGCTCCTGCTGTTGGTCGCAGACTGCCCCGGCGCGATGCTGCCGCGATAATCCGGCAGCACGCTCGCACGTATCAGCTTCTCGTTCGCCTGCTTGTAAATTGTTTCAAGGCTCGCCAGGACGATTTTTTCAAACAGTTTGAAAACAACGATACGCGCCTTGATATCGACGCTGAGAATGCGGCAAGCACTGGAAAACGCCTGGCAAAGTCTTTTCGGGCAGACCGGGTTGACGATACTGACACTGCCAAAGCGCGTCACCGCATGCCCGGCAAGGTGTGCGAGCCGGGCCTCCAGCGCGGCCAGAGGATTCGCAAGTTGCTTGTCAAACTTGGCCACCATGCTGTCAATCGCAACCATCTCCTCGACCGCATCCTCATCTAGAATTGCCAGCGAATCGGCAGAACCCTGCAGGCTTGCCTGCCCGCCGCGTGGTTGCGCGGCGCTTTTACCGCCGTCACTGAAAAGCGCAACAAATCCCTGCTGTACACTACCAAGGAAATCGCGTTCGATTTCCACGCGCTTGAAGCGGACTTCGCGCATGGATTCAAAAAAGACGTTTTGCTGTTGATTACTGGGCGCGTTTTCGGCGAGATCGAACAGCGCATCATCAACGCTGTCAAACATGCTCTGTAATTGCCTGGACAGGTTCTGCTGCAACATTTCGCGCAGCTGCACGGCCGGCGCCGACATGCGCCGTGTTATCGAGGCGTTTGACCCTGGCCTTGCGTTTTCCTGGCTGGCTGAACTCTCGCCCCTGGCGGCGGCTATCGGCACAATTTT
>JBATGO010000094.1:0-3104 GCA_049665845.1 Pseudomonadales bacterium
AAATACATCCGTGTACGCTCGACGGCGGCGTCCATGCCACCGTACGGTCATGGAAGCACTGCCCTTCCTGCGCGCCGCGACCGACCACCTGCGCAAGCGTCCAGAAACCAGAAATCCAGAGCCCAAAATCAATAGTCCAGAAATTCAAACGATAAAACTGGCACCAGCTTCCTCGGCGCCTACATGCAGTCTCTCCGAAGTAAACAGGTTGCGTCCGAGTGTTTGCGAGAACTTCGGAATGACAGCCTGATCACGCTTGGCGAGTTCACTATCGGTAGCGTCGACATTCATAAGGCCTTTGTTGGCATCAACGGTAATCACATCGCCATCGCGCAATTTGCCGATCATACCCCCATGCATGGCTTCCGGCGTCACGTGAATCGCTGCCAGCACCTTGCCCGAGGCACCCGACATGCGTCCATCGGTAAGCAATGCCACCTTGAAGCCCTTGTCCTGCAACACCGAGAGTGCCGGCGTGAGCTTGTGTAATTCCGGCATGCCGTTCGCCGCAGGACCCTGGAACCGCACTACCACTACCACGTCCCGATCAAGTTCGCCGGCCTGGAAAGCATCCTGCATGTCTTTTTGCGTGGTAAAAACCACACACGGTGCGGTGACCGCGCGAAATTCAGGGTCAACCGCAGAAATTTTTACCACGGCCGCCCCAATATTCCCTTCGAGCAGCTTGATGCCACCTTCAGTATCGAAAGGCTCAGCGGCCGGCCGCAAAACTTCCTCATTGCGCGATTCACTCACCGGCGCTGACCAGCCCAGCTTGCTGCCATCGCGCACCGGTTCACGCGTATAGGCATCGAGCCCCTCGCCCATCAGGTTGATCGTGTCCTCGTTCAACAAGCCCGCAGTACGCAACTGCTGCACAATGAATGCAATGCCGCCTGCGTCGCGAAAATGGTTTACATCGGCGCTGCCGTTGGGATAAACACGCGCAAGCAGCGGTACAACAGCAGAGAGCACCGCCATATCCGACCAGCGCAGATCGATGCCGGCAGCACGGGCAATCGCCACCAGGTGCAGGGTGTGGTTGGTCGAACCGCCGGTCGCGAGCAAACCGACCACTGCATTGACCAGTGATTTTTCCGTGACCACAGCCGACAGCGGCACTTTGTTTTTCGCGGCCTGCAACAGGCGCACGATCGACGCGTCGGTAAGCTCATCGCGCAAGGCAGTACCGGTGTTAATAAATGACGTGGACGGCAATTGCACGCCGAGCATTTCCATCAGCAACTGGTTGCTGTTGGCGGTGCCGTAAAACGTGCAGGTCCCGGCGCTGTGGTAGGACTTCGCCTCGACATCGAACAGCGCGATTTCGTCGACCTCACCAGCTGCATACTGCTTGCGCACATGCGCTTTTTCGCTATTTGAAATTCCCGAAGGCATCGGGCCTGCGGGAATAAACACCGCGGGCAAGTGCCCGAATTGCAGCGCTCCCATCAACAGCCCTGGCACGATCTTGTCGCACACACCAAGACAAGCGACTGCATCAAAAACGTTATGCGTGAGCGAAACAGCTGTTGCCATCGCGATCACATCGCGACTGAACAGGCTGAGCTCCATACCCGGCTGGCCCTGCGTGACGCCGTCGCACATGGCGGGGACACCACCGGCAACCTGCGCGGTGGCACCGTGTTCGCGCGCTACATTTTTGATCCTGTCCGGATAGGTCGCCAGCGGCTGGTGCGCCGACAGCATGTCGTTGTAGGCGGTGACGATGCCGATATTTGGCGCCTTTTGCTGCGCAATGGAATCCTTGTCTTCAGCAGGACTGGCTGCAATAACATGCGCCATGTTGCTGCAGGAAAGGCAACTGCCGGCAGGACTTTGCGCTTCGGTATTATCGAGCATGTCGAGATAGGCTTCACGCGATGCTTTGCTGCGCTCGATGATCTCACGGGTAATTTTTTCAACATCGTTGTGCATAGTCGCTAGCACTCTGTGGCATGGTAAATGGCTACCGGCGTGCCGCCGGCCCGGTTTAACGCGCTGCGGCGCAGCACCGACAGGATCGGGTATTTAAAATCCAGTTCGGATAGACCAGCATCGTCTTCATCGCTAGCGTTGCCATTGGCGTTTGCGGTG
Source organism: Pseudomonadales bacterium (assembly GCA_049665845.1). Lineage (GTDB taxonomy): Bacteria > Pseudomonadota > Gammaproteobacteria > Pseudomonadales > UBA7434 > UBA7434. The sequence goes on from JBATGO010000094.1 coordinate 2,098, forward strand.
TTATGCGCATCGGCCAATGCGCCACACGCTTTTTGCAATACATTCCACTTGCCATCGCCGCAAATATGCAGGATCACATTGCGCGATCGCAGCACGACCGGCAGGCGAAACGTGAGGCGACGCTCGATGCTGGCGGCGCTGCGCGTTTCACCAAGCAGGCGCTCGTCAGCGAGATCCAGCATCCCGGCGAGGTTTTCCGCATCGGGGAAAAATGACGCGGTGTGCGCATCGTCGCCCATCCCCAGCACCAGGCAATCAAATGGCAGTGCCAGCGCAGCCAGGCGCCTGTTGCAATTCTCAAGCGATTCCCCTTCGACAAACAGGGGGTAAAACGTCGGCTGCCTGCGCTTGTCGAGCGTTGCAAACAAGGTCCGCTGCAGCATACCGGCATTCGAGCGCTCGTGCCCGGCGGGTACACAGCGGTCATCGACCAGCGTGACTTGCACATTGGCCCAGTCGATGTCCTGCAGCGCCAGCTCGGCAAACAGCAAGCGCGGTGTGCTGCCGCCTGAAAAAGCGACAGAAGCACTGCCCCGCGCATCGATTGCCGCGTTTAACCTGCCTGCGATATCCAGTGCCAGCGCCTGCGCCAGTACATCGTGGCGCTCGAAGCGCTGGGCCAGTTCAGGCAGTGTTACAGGATTCAACATGGCTCAATGACTCTCTTGATTCACAACTCGCCGGATACACGACTCACTGATAGTCGAACCAGCGGCGACGATCACGCGCCAGCATATCGACCGACTCGGTTGGGCCCCAGCTGCCCGACGCATACGCGGCAACGCGCTGCCCATTTGCGCGCCAGCCTTCCTGTATGCCATCGACCCAGTCCCAGGCTGCGCAGAGTTCATCGGAGCGCATAAACAACGTTTGGTCTGAACGCATAACATCAAGTAGCAACCGCTCGTAAGCACTGGGAGAGCGATGCTCATCAAAAACTTCGGCAAAAGACAGATCAAGCCCGACCCCGTGCAGGCGCGTCTGCTCTGTAAGTCCCGGCACCTTGT
>JBATGO010000095.1:0-5493 GCA_049665845.1 Pseudomonadales bacterium
GCACCCTGTCGTGCACTTCACTGCATGCGCTGCTGGAAGAAAAAACACTCCATCTCATCGACGTACGCAGCAACGCGGAACACCTTGCGTTTAACATAGGCGGCAGCAATATCCCGCTGGAGCAAATCGCGGCGAGGCTGCCTGAGTTGAAGGCTGGTAAAACGCTTGTTTTATATTGCCAGAGCGGGCAGAGAAGCGCACAGGCCTGCAGCATGCTGGCCGCTCAGGACATTACTGCGAAGAGTCTCGATGGAGGATTGCAAGCCTGGCTAGAATACTGCGCGCTTGTATAGTTGTGCCGCAACGCAGCGATATCCCGGGCAGTCCTTTATTGCGGCCCGGCACTTTGCCCCGGCGCAGTCCAGGGCGCTGACCAGACCCAGCCGCCACTGATATAGAAAACCGCATCATCGTGCAACACAGCACGCTCGTTCTCAGGCCACCACGAATGAGCATGCGGTTCCGGATTGGGCCGTAGCGCGCCCACCGCAGCAAGTTCTGCAAGCGCGGGATTATCCTTGCCACGCACTTCAAACAATTGCAGCGCATGCTCGTAGCGATACCGCCCGGTATTATCGGTACCATTGATATTCGCAGGTAGCGCAAAACGGTCGGTGCTTGCATCGAGTGTAAGGTAAGTAAACGCATGACGGTTGTATTGCGCTTCGCTGTAACTGCGCTCGCCCTGCTCGCCTACAAATTGCAGTGACCTGGAAACCGGGTTGAGTGGATCCGAGACATCGAATAGTTCGAGTTTCAGGCGCCAGTCACCATTGCCATTCTGGCCGAGGCCCAGCAGCAGGCTGTCGTTGACCGGATGCAGGAACTCGGAGAAACCGGGCACCTCCAATTCGCCGAGAATTTTCGGGTCGCGACTGTCGGACAAGTCCAGCACATATAAAGGATCGATTCTTTCGAAAGTGACCAGGTAAGCGCGCTCGCCAAAAAACCGTACGCCGAAAAGTTGTTCATTAGGCTTGCCGAGCGGCTCCGGCCGCAATTCGTTTGGCAATTGCGCCACAATATCCAGGGCAGTCTCCGCAACGGACTCTTCCAGAATAAACAGGCGGTGCTCAAAACGATCATCGGCATTCCCGGTGAACGAGGTGGTCACAACCCTGAGCAAGCCGTTGTGTTCGCTGATACGAAAATCGTTCTGCCCGCCAGTCCAGAGATGTCCCGGAACCCTGCCAGACCCGCGATACTCCGCCTTGATATCCGTAAGCGCAAACTTGTGTATCACGGTTTCATCGCTCTGGTAGCGAATATCGCTGAGGTAAATCGCCTGCTGCGACACATAAATACCTGCTGTACTCTGGTTGTAGCACAGGGTATGCATGGAGCCTGGAGCGTGCAGAGGAATCGCCGTAACACTGGTTAGCACCGCATGGCCAGGGCGTTCGAACGCATCCTTTTTACTGTTGGCAACCCAGCAGTCGGTGGGCTGGAATAACTCGCGCGCCACGCCGTTGATGGTGACCCTGGGAATCAGTTTTTCGGCGGTTAATGCCGCTGGATCCATGGCGGTTTCAGCTACGTCTGTCAATATACTTGCAGGCGCGGTCGCATCGCGAACTTTCGTTACAGCCGGAAAAAAGATATTCGGCGTATGGCGGGTTATAAGGTAAACGGTATTGCCGATGCGTCGGCTTTCAACCAGCCCGCCTTCGATTTCAATCTTGTACCTCGGCTCGGGATTAGCTGCATCTTCAACAGAATATATATCGAGATTGACTTGCTGTTGATACCAGGCGTAGCGTTCGAAAAAATGTGGACCGTAAGGGAAAAAGCTGTTTTGAGTAGACAGCGCTGCAAGCTTGCCATTGTGCAGGTACATGCCGCTGACGTAACCGCGCGCGGGTAACTCGATTGTGGCCAGCTCGGTCGCAGTAGCCGCTGCAATATCGGTTGCCAGCACACGAATAACACCCGTCGGTGGCTGGTATTCCGGCGCGATATCCGCAACAGCGGCAGCGCGCAAGTTTTCCTCGACACCGATTTGCGCAACCGGCACATCGGGCTCCGCTGTCTCTGTATGCAATATCTCGACCGGCAATATCTCGACAGGCAATACATCAACAGGCAATACATCAACAGGCAATACATCAACAGGCAATACATCAACAGGCAATACATCAACAGGCAAGGGCAGCGGATCGATATAGCAACATATGGGCGCCCGGTTTCTGGCAATATACAGGTGACGGCCGTCGTACTTGAGAATATCGTACTCGTCTACGTCGGTTTCGAGCGTGTAAGTCTGGCTAAAGCCCGCGCCGCTACTGCCTGTGTCTGCTTCGGGCGCAGCATTCATCGCATCCAGTGAAAGCTCTGCAGGCAGGCCGGGCGCGAAACGCGCTTCCTGCTGCGGTGCTTCCATCGCCGCGCTCATCGCGGCTACAAATTGCGCTTCCGTGGCGACCGGTTCGAGCAACCCGTCGGTCGGCTCGTCGGCAGCGATCTCGCCCGCTGCGTCAGGTGTTTGCGGCCCGGAACCACCGCAGGCAAACAGAAAGCCAACAGCCAGCAGCACAGCCAGCACGCGCCAGCGCATGCGTCGACCTGCTGCGACTTGCCAGCTCTTGCGAGGATTTTTTGTGCAGATTTGCGGGTCGCGATAATTCGCTGTACAGGCGCCCGTCACAAACGGGCGCAAGGTTCCCAGTATTTTTATAGTCATGATGCCGGTCGCGCAGCTGTGTGAAAAACGACCATTTTACAGCATTATTGTATGCCGGGGACACAAACACGGCGATCTGCGCCGCCACGTTTTAAGCGATTGATTTCCAAGCAATGTGTGCTGGCCAGTGCGGCCTGGTAAGGGGCCTGCTAACGCAGGCCCGGCATTCAAGCCCCCGAAAATTTACGCTCGCAGCACGCCAGTGTTGGTTCGGTGGGTCGGGGGCGAGCTAGAGTTCGAAACGCACGTCGAAGCTGAAGGCCTTGAGGTTAAGCGTTTTCTCGTAGCCCAGGCCAAGCGAACTGCTCTCTCCCAATCGTGCGCGGCCACCCAGCGCAAAACCGGTGTCGCGATCCCCTTCAAGACGGGTGTGATTGATCATGGTTCTTACTTCAAAGCGCTCGCCACCCGGCATACGAAAGCCCGCAGCCACTCGATAACCGGTAGCATTCTGGTTGCCAATGTCGGCGTCTGCTTTCACATATTGTACTTCAGCCAGAAAATCCGGTGTCTCATCCATGTTGGTGTGGAAGCCAAAACCAAAGGCCAGTTCGCTGTATTCCTGTTCATCCGGCGTTGCGCCAATTAGAAATTCATCATCAGTGATTACCGATGTATAAGAGGCCAGCGCATAGACATTGCGATTGATGGCACGACTCGCCGCTACGCGCAATCCACCAGCGTCGTAATCCTGGGCCTTGCCCTGGATATAGCCCACGTCAACATAGGTATAGGAAAATGCAGTTTCCTGCGATTGCGCAGCGCAGGTCACTGAAAGCGCTGCAAGCGAGGCCAGAATTTTTTTATACATCTTGATACCCAAACCTTGTAATGTGTTATTTGAATGTGCAGTGACCCGCGGCACCCCCGTGCAAAGCAGGATATCAGCTGGCTACCGCGCTGGCATGATAATCGCCCGCTGCAACGCCCGTCGCGCAAGGCGCGTGCCCCAGGCTGGACAGCAACCCGCCTGGCCGGGCAACTGCAAAAGCATACACCGGTTTTCCGGGCTGCGTTCTCGCGTCGGGCTCCTTCGGGAACAAGAGCGCGACGCTAGCGCCTGCAGGGCTTGCGGGCAATTCGCAGGCGCTAAAGCGCCACTTTTTTGCGATACTTTCGCCGGCCATTCTCGCCGCTCGCGATCAATTTTACCAATGCCGGAAATATTCCTGGCTGCCGGTCTGCTGATGTGCCGATAAATCGCACAATCCGGCGACGCAAGCAATACCGAAGGCGTGACGTATGCCCAAAACCGGGTTGCCGCTTGCACGACAGCTTACACCACTGGAACCGCATTGTATGAAAGACCATCCGACCCTTGCGCCCTACAAATCACTGCTCGATAAATCACTGGACAGCCAGCGCAAGGCTGCGCTTGCCAAAAGGCATGCCCAGGGCTTGCGCAGCGCACGGGAAAACCTTGCTGATCTTTGCGACGCCAACAGCTTTCAGGAATATGGACAGCTTGCAGTGGCCGCGCAGCGCAGCCGTCGCAGCATCGAGGAATTGCGCGAACATACCGCAGCCGATGGCGTTATCACAGGCACTGCAATGGTCAACGCGGCGCTGTTTCCCGGCAAAAACTGTCGTACTGCCATCATCGTCAACGACTACAGCGTACTGGCTGGCTCGCAGGGATTTTTTCACCACCAGAAAATTGACCGTATCGTCGATCTCGCCAGGCAACACGCACTGCCTGCAATCATGTTGACCGAAGGCGGGGGCGGCAGGCCCGGCGATGTCGACGTGCGCACGCAGATTGCAGGGCTAAACGTGAACACTTTTGCCAACTGGGCGGTGCTTGGCGAATCTGTGCCGCGCATTGCAGTGAACAACGGCTTTTGCTTTGCCGGCAACGCGGCGCTGTTTGGCGCGGCCGATATCACGATCGCCACACGCAACAGCTGGATTGGCATGGCAGGGCCGGCAATGATCGAGGGCGGCGGGCTGGGCAGCTTCGCGCCAACCGACATCGGCCCTGTCGAAGCGCAGCTGGCGAACGGCACGGTGCATTTACTCGCCGAGGACGAGGCACATGCAACATCCCTGGCCCGCCACACGCTGGGCTATTTCCAGGGCGATCTCGGGCACTTCAAAGTTGCCGGGCAACATGGCCTGCGCGCTGCAATGCCGGACAACCGGCGTTTTTCCTACAAGGTTCGCGACATTTTGCACACGGTATTCGACACAGATACGGTACTGGAACTGCGCAGCAGCTATGGCAGGCCGCTGTTAACCGCGCTGGCCCGCATTGCCGGCAAACCGGTGGGCGTAATCGCCAACGACACGCGCGAACTCGGCGGCGCGATCGACGCGGAAGCCGCCGACAAGGCTTGCGAGTTTATGCAGCTCTGCAGTCGCTTCAATTTGCCGCTGGTCAGCTTTTGCGATACGCCGGGCTTCATGGTCGGGCCCGACAGCGAGCGGCAGGCCGCGGTGCGGCGCATGTCGCGCACGTTTTCGGTGGGCTCGACCCTGCGCACACCTGTGGTGTGTATTTTCCTGCGCAAGGGCTACGGACTGGGTGCGATGGCGATGGCAGGCGGCAGCTTTGCGGTGCCGGTGTACAGCGCTGCCTGGCCGACCGGCGAATTTGGCGGCATGGGGCTGGAAGGTGCGGTGCAACTGGGTTTCAGGAAAGAACTGGACGCCTGCGCCAGCGAGCCCGAACGCGATGCGTTGTTCGACAGGCTGGTAGAGGAAGCCTACCAGCGTGGCAAGGCGACCGAAGCGGCCGCCTTTCTTGAAATTGATGCGGTGATCGACCCTGCTGATACGCGCGATGTAATCCTGCGGGCATTGCATACCGCGGC
>JBATGO010000096.1:0-4350 GCA_049665845.1 Pseudomonadales bacterium
GGTGTAAACGACGCGCCCGTGATCGCCAGTGCTGATGTATCGGTGGCAATGACACAGGCCAGTGATCTCACGCGCTCCAATGCAAATGTGAATCTCGTTACCGACAAATTGCTGGCCTTGCAGCAGCTTTTGTTCGGTTCGCGGCGAGCACGGCGCATACTGCGGCAGAATTTTGGCTGGGCACTGGCCTATAACCTTACCGCGCTGCCACTGGCTGCGGCGGGTATGGTGCCGCCTTACCTTGCTGCCATTGGCATGTCGGCCAGTTCGCTGCTCGTGGTATTCAATGCAATGCGCGCAGGCAACAGTGAGCGTGATGCACAGGTGCAAGGTGCTGGCTACTCGCGCTACTGGCAAGCTGCAAAGCACGTGGCCACCAATGGCTAGCCTTTACCTGCTGATCCCGGTCGCGATTATTTTTGTGGTCATAGCCGCTGCGCTGTTCCTGTGGGCGGTGCGCAACCGCCAGTTCGACGACCTGGATCGTGAAGGGCAGCGGATTCTTTTTGACAGCGATGCAAGTCAAAACAAAGACACAGGTGCCAACGCCGCCGCCGGCTGCAACGCCAATGCAAAAGTTAAAACTGACGCCGGTGCCAATGACAGCAGCAACCAATAAACCGGCAACCAGCTAACGCAACCGGTATGACACTTCCCGAATCGCTAAGCTATTCCGCAGCATTCCTTGTTGGCATCGCCGGCACACCGCATTGCATTGGCATGTGCGGCGGTATAGTGAGCCTGTTTAATTTATCCGGCAGCGGTGCATCAGCCGCGAGTAGTGAAGGCGTATTGGCAGCGGAGGGTGGTGGCGGCGACCGCAGGCGAGGCTGCGCTGGCATAGGCTATAACCTGGTATTCCAGCTTGGCCGCGCAAGTTGCTATGCGCTGCTGGGGGCGGTCGCGGGCCTGGGTGGCTCGGTATTGCTGGGCGAGCGCGCAATCGTGGGCGACATTTTTCGCTGGCTTGGCCTGTTGCTGCTGTTGAGCATTGCGCTATCTGTGCTTGGCTGGTGGAGCCCTGGCAAAAAGCTCGAGCAGGCCGGCAGCGTTATCTGGGCGAAGGTGCAACCGGCAGCGCGGCTGTTGTTGCCGGCCAACAATCTGCCCAGGGCTTATGCGCTGGGTTTGATTTGGGGCTTTCTTCCCTGCGGGCTGATTTACAGCACGCTGGCCTGGGCGCTTACCACCGCCAGTGCAATGCAGGCTGCATTGATGATGTTTTGTTTTAGCCTCGGCACCATGCCGGCCTTGCTGGGTATCGGGCATATTGCGGGCGACATGAAGCGGCATATGCGCCGGCCTGCTATTCGCTATTCACTGGCATTGTTTCTGGTTGTGCTCGCGCTGGTGCCTTTTTATATGCACGGCCAGCATGCGAAGCATAAGGCAGATCCGGGCGGCGAAGGGAGCCACGGCCATATGCATCATTAGCCGGAGGGTAAACTTAAAGATCAAGCTTTGTCGATTGTTTTGCTACCTGATCCGGGTAAATCGCGAGCGCTAGATTCGCACAGTTGTCTTGCGCCTATCGAACTGGCGGCGCTTATTTGCGCATCTATTAACGCTTTGCGCAGTGCAGCGTAAATTAGTGTTGGGTAGTCGGTGCTTTTTTCCTCAAAATACGCGCACAGCACAGCACAGCACAGCACAGCACAGCACAGCACAGCACAGCACAGCACAGCACAGCACAGTAAAACAGTTAAGAGATACGCCAATGAAAAAAATATTCCTGGCCGTTTCGGCAACCTTCGCAACAGTTACATTGCTGATGAGTCTGTTTTTTAATTCTATTCTGGGAGTGTTCGGTCTGGCTGCCACCTCGGTTACCGCCCTGCAGAACCTGAAAAATTCGCAGCAGGTAGTCGACAAGATGAAAGCGCGCCATGCCAAGCGTAAACATGAGGTGAGCAAGCGCCACAGCAAAAAGGCCGGCAAGCGCATTGCCTCAACTGCACTTGCCGCGGCAACCATTGGTACGCTCGCGGTCACCGCTACCGTGGTGGGGCTTGAGGTCAATGACTATTGCGAAGAGCGCCAGGCGCTGCAGGAAGAGGAGAATTTGTTATACGGCAGTGACGTTGCCTTCGATTGGGACCTTTGCGTGCAGCAGGGGCTGGAAGACTCGAAAAGCCTTTGGGCCAGTATCAAGGAGGAGTCCGCCGGGTCACTTGCCGGTATGTTTGAGGCGACGCGTGAATTCAGCGCAGAGCGATGGGCCAGGGTGCAGGAGGCGGGGGAGCATACCGCCGATTTTGCGGCGCAGGTTGCGGGCAGGTTTTGGCGTGATAATGCACAGTAGCGCTCGAATTAAATCCTGCGCTAACTCAACGGTTTTAAGGATTGAGTCCCGCCTTGTTCCCCAGTAACATTAACTCAAAGCCATATTCCCCGGTAAACATTGCGCAGCCTTTCCTGGGGTGCACAGTGCAAGCCTGAACCAGGCGCCAAAAACCAACAGAAAGTCGCCGCAAAGGATTAGCGCTTGCCCACAGGCCCCGAAGACAAAGCCCGCGCGCGCATCGACGCCCTGCTCGAACAGGCGGGCTGGCATGTGTTCGATTGAGAGAGGCGAATATCTCGGCAGGACGTGGCGTGGCGATTTGAGAGTTCACGCATAATGAAAACGTAATCTAAAGCTAAAAACTATTGATTCTTCACTGCACCAAAAAGCTCGCAGCGCGCTTGCCTTCGGTCCCGGCAGAGCCGCTTGAAGAAACCAGTCCGCTCGGCAGCTGGCACGCCAACCTGTTGCATATCGACAGGCGACAGTGTCTGTTCCTGTGCCACGATGAATCGCGTGCAGTGCTTTTCCTTCCGGGCGTGCGCAAGGAGCACCTGCTCGATTTGGACAAACTGTTTCAAACTTTACTGGCCAGCACCTTGCAGGCACTGGGTTGCAAGGCGGTCAGCCTGCCCAAACTGAAACTTGCTCTGGGGCCGATGCGTTTCGATAGCGTTACCGATCGCTCGGTGTTGGCCTCTATGACGGTCGCCACTGGTGATCTGTATGGGAGGGTGAACCGCGTGCAAAATGTACTCGAACTCGACCCGGTTGCTGTGTCCGCATATGTAAGCCAGCGACCCGCAACGATTAGAAAGAAATGGATCAGGCCCGATAAATTGCTGTTGCAACGTTTTGACGGCTTGTCCATTTAACGCCAATACATCGCTCCTTATTTGGCTCTCCTTTTCGCTGCAATCTTCGTGCTATTAAAAAAACAGCCATTCCAGTTAATTGACAATATTTTCCGTTCGCGAAAGAATGAAACTCCCCTGACGCAAAAAAAAGGCCATAAAAATGCGCAAGCCCCTGACTTTACTGTGCTTATCCTTAACCCTGCCGGTCGCTTTCACAGCCCATGCGGCGGTGGTGCAGGTTGATCCCACCACCTTGACTGCTTCGAATGTTGTCGACTTTGAAGACCTCGGCGTACCGTTGGGCACCCTGGTAGGCTACAACGGTACGCTGGTTTCCGGTGGTGTGTCGTTCTCGGAACGGTTTGCCGGGCAAGCGGTTGTCGAAGTCAGTTACTACGACACGCTGACCGGCGCGCCCGTCAGCCCGCTTACACTGGCTGCCAACGGCTTGCCGGGGAAAAATCTCACGGTAGGTAACCTTGGCGGCAACACCGGGCTTTCCGGTGAAAGCTCGGTAATGAGCCTGGGTGAGGGCGCGGTTGCGGTGTTGTTTACCGACGACCAGTCGCAGGTGGCGTTCGATGTGCTTGGCATTGATCTTGACGGTGGCATCGGCGGCACACTTTTCGCCGACATCTGGGCGCGCGACGGCTCGTTACTCAATTCCTTTTCGATTGTTATGACTGGCGCGTCGGCATTATCGTTTGGTTTTCAAACAGACGACGCGGCGTTTGAAATTGCCGGCATTACCTTAGCCAGCGACGATTCTGGTGGAGTCGGCTACGACAACTTTATTTACGATATTGCCAGTACATCACAGGTACCTTTGCCGCCGGCAATGCTGCTGTTTGGTAGCGCGCTTTTAGGGCTTGGAGCAACTAAACGACGCTCTGTATAGAGATGTCGAAGCGCGCTTGCGCCAGGTTCTTTAGGTGTGACGTATAGTTCCGAGGCGGCCGCCAGGACCAATTGGTATTGTACCAATGCTTGAAATACTGTATAAATAAACAGTATTGGCATTGGAGGCATCCCGGATGAATCAGTTCGGTGGCTTATGGACGCGCAAAAAGCTTGAAGTGCTTGAGGCTTATCTGGCCTTCACTGCGGGTGGAAAATATTTTCAGCACTTCGGGCTGGTTGTACATCGCAAAGTCTTCGCTGCCGGCATCGGGCGTCTCTGCCCTGCCGGTACGAAAGCGATAGTAATCC
>JBATGO010000097.1:0-1867 GCA_049665845.1 Pseudomonadales bacterium
GTTGGCGACTGCGTGCTCGCCGACGTGCAATGTCACGCCTTCAGTCATTGTTTGTTCATCACTCAGGCATCCTGCAGGCTTGGTTTAAAGTTTTCCTGCAAGATTGCTTCTGCATTACCGTCGTCACGTTCCAGCGCATTTTTACGCTGCTCGGCGTATTGGTTAGCTGCGTCGACAAAGGCGCTGAAGAGCGGATGGCCGTCGCGCGGCGTAGAGATAAATTCAGGGTGGAACTGGCAGGCAACAAACCAGGGGTGATCCGGTACTTCAACAATTTCGACCAGGTTGTTCTCGGCCGACCAGCCGGCGATAAGCAAGCCGGCCTGCTGCATTTGTTCGACATAGCCGGCATTGAACTCGTAGCGATGGCGGTGCCGCTCGTTGATTTCGAGACTGCCATAGCATCGGGCCGAAACTGAACCTTCTACCAGCGTACTGCGCTGCGCGCCGAGACGCATGCTGCCACCGAGACCGGTATCGTCGCTGCGCGACTGCCTGCTGCCATCCTTTTCGACCCACTCGGTTATCAGCGCGATTACCGGCTCCGGCGTTTCCGGGTTAAATTCGGTGGAATGCGCTTGCGTGAAGCCTGCAACGTTGCGCGCGTATTCGATAACCGCAACCTGCATGCCCAGGCAGATACCGAGGTAGGGTATACGCTGCTCCCGTGCGTGCTGCACGGTTTTTATCTTGCCTTCCACGCCACGCTCACCGAATCCGCCGGGCACCAGAATAGCATCGACGCCGACGAGCGAATCCAGGCCGTGCCGGTCGATGTCTTCGGAATCGATATAACGGATTTTCACTTTGGTACGTGAAGCGATGCCGGCGTGTTTAAGCGCCTCGTTAAGCGACTTGTACGCATCGATCAGGTCCATGTACTTGCCGACCATCGCAACTATTACTTCGCGCTCGGGATTCAGCTCGCCATCGACCACCGCTTCCCACTCGGACAGGTCGGCAACCTTGCAGTCGAGGCCGAGCCGCTGCACGATATATTCATCGAGGCCTTTTTTATTCAACATCAGCGGCGCGCGGTAAATCGTATCGGCATCGGGCAGTGGAATAACCGCGCGCTCTTCGACATTGGTAAACAACGCGATCTTGCGCCTGGCGCTGGCGCTGATTTCTATTTCAGAACGACAGATCAGCACATCGGGCTGCAGGCCGATGGAACGCAGTTCTTTGACCGAGTGCTGGGTGGGCTTGGTTTTGGTTTCACCCGCGGTTGCAATGTAGGGCACCAGTGTGAGGTGCAACAGCAAGGCGCGCTGGTGGCCAAGTTCTATCTTCAGCTGCCGCGCGGCTTCGAGGAAAGGCAGCGATTCAATATCGCCCACCGTGCCGCCGATTTCGACCAGCGCCACGTCGTAGCCTTCGCCACCCAGTAGTACCCGGCGTTTTATTTCGTCGGTGATGTGCGGGATGACCAGCACCGTTGCGCCGAGGTAATCGCCACGACGCTCCTTCGCCAGCACCGTTTCATACACGCGGCCAGTGGTGAAGGTATTGCGCTGGCCCATCTTGGTGCGAATGAATCGCTCGTAGTGGCCAAGGTCAAGGTCGGTTTCGGCGCCGTCTTCGGTGACAAACACTTCGCCGTGCTGGAAAGGACTCATCGTACCCGGATCAACGTTGATATAGGGGTCGAGTTTGAGCATCGTTACCCTGAGCCCGCGCGACTCGAGGATCGCCGCCAAAGAAGCCGAGGCTATACCCTTGCCCAGCGAAGACACCACGCCACCGGTAACGAAGATGTAACGCGTCATTGACTGCGAGCTCCTGGCGCTGTGGATTAACCCTGGCGCCGCACTGACGACAACACCAAAGACGGCGCGCTGCTTCGAACAGGGCAACACGCAAATCA
>JBATGO010000098.1:0-2520 GCA_049665845.1 Pseudomonadales bacterium
GCTTAGGATAACCAGGGCACTCGAAAGCATGGTTCGCTCCTGAATTGAGGTGGCAGGTCCGGGCAGGGCCTCACCGGTGCGACGAATGGCTGTTAGCGTTCAGAAAGGCGAATTGTAGCTTTTTTTGTGCGACTGCTTGACAGGCCGCAACGTGTTGCATCGACTGGTTGAATCCGCAGCAAGAACCAGCCATTCAGTGCACTCAACTCAGAAAATTCTTCAACATCGTTCCTTGCTAAAGCCAATCATCCGTTATGCCCATGAGGCTGAAAAATGAAACCAACAGGCTAGCCGCAGCGGCCACCAGACCTATTGCCAAAACGTACAATCTGTGTCCCTTCATTTTGAGTAAGTACCGCCCGGAAAGAACAACTTGCGATAGCAAAATTAGTACAACGACTGAACTCCCCAGAAAAGCCTGCTGTCCACGGGGAAAAGCAGTGGTAAATGCAAACGCCCACAGAAAAATGCCTACCGAGAAAGCCAGCAATTGCAAAGGTCGAAATCGGCCCTCGTACCCCTTCTTTGGCATGTTAATAGTCATGGCTAAAACCACCAGAAGGGAAGAAATGAATATGAGGAGCCACACTGTAAACATCATTCACAAAAGCCGCCAAGTTAGCTCAATATTGAAGATAATTTGTGATTAGCTTGGATGTCCGCAACGCGTCACAGGCCGACATATTACCTCGGATCACGCGACCGGCGGTTGTGTGCAGTGAAGCAGTCGCCCAGTTCGTTTCCTAGTGTTCGTCTCAGAACGGCCAGTAGCGGTCCCACAGATACCGAGACTGCTACGATCGTGTGCGCAATGGAACGCAATAGCGAAGGAGCTATGTCGTTGTCGTACTCTGTTCCTTGTCGGCTTTCCGCGTGAAGTCGCAAAACAAGCTGTCAAAGTCGATTTGTAGTTGAGTCGCTCCGGCTCCGGCGGGAATCCACGCGTAGCCCGAAATTCTGTAGGCGTTTCCACCATCGTTGGCGATAATCGCATCGACACCCTTGCCACCTGCGCGCACCTCGTCGTGTACCGTCAAACCAATTGGTACCGTGTACCTGTGCTCATACAAATTCACGCAAGTGCCATTCAAGATAGCAACTCGGGCATCGGCGCCGGTCATGTATAAAGACTGAGTAGACGCGGGGAACTCTTCATAGAACTGACTCGCCGGCATGGACATAGCGAAAGCACACCCGGATAACGCGCCGATGCATCCAGCCAAGCCAATGATGTGTGAGCTTCTCACCGGGGTGCCCTAATTATTCGTCTTCACACGCTTAAATTTTGAAGGTGGGACCACTGGATGATTGCTCAAAAAATGGTAACCAGCCAAAAAACCGAAATAGCGCTAGCTCAATAAAATAGCGCGCGGGCGACAATTCGCCTTGACCGGGCTGCGACCTAAACCGAATAGTCTTATTTCGTCCCTTGGTCAATCGAATCTGATACTTCCGAAAAATCCAGAACAGATAGTCATCTTCCAATGGTCCTAAGCTTGAAAACGTCATCGCAGTGAGCGGCTCAAGTTTTCTATTATCGCTATCGATTTTTAGCATTCCCTTGCGACGTTGTCGATCCTTATCGTAAGCAGATACGAATACAAGGGGTTCAATCGAGGTCGTAGCGTCGCCAAGGTTTTCCAATTCGAAACGAAAAAGAACTCGCTCGCGCGGACTCTCATTTACACCATACTTATGGGTGACATCACGAACCTTAACCCGAATCCGACCCTTCCATGCCGTGATCCAAAACCAAATTCCCCCGCTTCCGCCAATCATATAAAGAATGCGGAGTGGATCGTCAACAAAATACTGAGTGAACGCACCCATTTCAAAGAGCTGCCAATCTTGTATTCACTTGCAAAAAGAAACGAAGGATAACATCGCAGAGAGGCGATAAATCGAACGTTTCCTTCGGGTCAGCGGCAACCGTACGGTAGTTTATCACCAGGACAGCCGCTTGCGGGCGCCAAGCAGGCCTCCGACAGAATATAGGCCGCTGGACCGGGCTTTTTCTTTCCTGATATTTTCGGGCCATAATGCTGATATGGCCGATTGCGACTATTTTGATTATTGGAAGGTACTTACCACTCTAATCGCGGCTCTCGTCGCGTTTATTAGTTATCAACAGTATCGAATCAACAAGCGCAAGCTCCGGCTCGACTTGTTTGATCGACGCTACAAGGTTTATGAAGCGACGAGAGTTTTCATAATTCAATTTTTGGAGTCCGGCAGAATAGAACAGCAGATGCTGCATGATTTTTGGTTAGGAACTTCGGATGCGAAGTTTTTGTTCAAAGATGAAATTGTCGAGTACATCGATCTCATCAACAGGAAAGCGAATGAGCTACGTCTTAAACAGCGGCAAATGCAGCGTTCGGATTCAGATTCCCAGTTGCCCGATCAGGCTCTTGATCTTGACACGTGGCTTGAATCACAAATTAGTGAAGGTGTATTGACGGACAAGTTCGCGCCGTATCTCCGATTTCAAGATCTCTGAAGGTCCAAATTGTCTCAGCC